>CAZYEM010000218.1:0-7095 GCA_964646395.1 uncultured Bacteroides sp. | reverse complement strand
ACACCTGTTTTTATCTCGTTAAATATTTTAATAACTTCCCGACACCTGTTTTTATCACGTTAAATTTTTTAATAACATCCCGACGATAGTTTTGGTCTTACTTAAATTTTAAGAAGGTTCCCGACAATAAAATTAACAGATTAGGTTAGTCATTTTAAAACAATATATTTGTATAATTAGTAAAAAAATAAAAAAACATATTGTTATAATTCCTTTTTAAGAATATTTTCAAAACGGGTTTTGCTTATGTAATGATCTTCAATAAGTTTTCCATTATATAATAAGCTAAAGGTGGCAAAACCAGAGGGTGCGTTTTGTGCTTCATTGGAATTATTAATTTTTTTAATATTCAGTTCAATACCATGCTTTTGGGCTGTTGATTTTAATTCTAAAGCAGCTTTATCGTGCCAAGGACATTGATCAGAATATAATAAATGCCAGCCCTTATAATCAGCTTGTTTTTCTACCCAATTAAAAAAAAGTGGAGTAGGGGAATCCTTGCATAATGATTTGTACATTAATTCGAAACGATCAAGTATATCAGCAATTTTATAGCCATTTTTCTCAAAAACAGATTTATTACAAATCCAGACTCCATCACTGCACATTACACAAACACCATCTTTATTATTTTCAACAGCATAATCCTCACAAGTTTTTATTAAATTACTGCCTAAATTATCCTCTCTGTTTTCTTTAGAAAATACGCCAATACATTGTATGAAAATATAGTTTTTTGCATTTATGGGACGCCATGCATTTTCTGAATGTATAAATTCAATAAAACCTATCTGCTTGTCATTTGAATCTAAAGCAATTTTAATACGCAAACCATTTACATATTGATTTTTATACCATAATGCCTTAGCTTTATAACCAGCTGATTTTTTATCTTTTACACAATAAGTTCCTAATTCATCTACATTAGATGGTGTGATGTCAATTATTTTAATGCCAGACATACTATAAATTGCTAAATTTCTAAATGCAAAAATACAACTATTAATTCTGTTTTTTAATAGTAAAAAATGCAACCAAAGCTGATGTAATAATTCCCATTACGGGAGCTCCAATTAAGCCCTGAATTATATAGCTGCCTAAATTAAAATAGGCATCAGCACCTTCTTGGGTCAATTTCCCTGTACTTACAGCATATTCAGATGCAAATTTAAAATAATCAGGTGTAATAAGTAAAGATGTAATTATTTGTGATAAAGGACTTAGAAGAGTTACAATGAAAGTTATAATTAATCCACTAGTAATGCCTTGTTTGTAATTCATAATTCCATTATAGAACTTTTTCCTCTTATCGAGAAGTGCAAAATAATAAACTGCAATTGCTGGAATAGCAATAAAATTGGTAAAAATTGGATGTTTGTCAATATAAATATCATGTAATCCGACCAAACGTTCAATAAGCATCCATATTAAGGTCATTCCTGCAAAAATAAAGGCCCATTTTATTTCAATAGATATTTTCTTCATTTGTATAATTTTAATTATTAAACAGATTTAATATTTTATTTGTTCAAACGATATAATGATAATGTAATTAAAGCAAAACTAACGTTTTTTTAATCGCAAGCTATTACTTACAACTGTTACTGAACTCATAGCCATTGCAGCAGCTGCAATCATCGGATTTAATAGAAATCCCGTTAACGGATATAATAATCCAGCAGCAATTGGGATTGTAATTACGTTGTAAAAAAATGCCCAGAAAAGATTCTGATGAATTGTTTTAAGTGTTGCTTCAGAAAGTTTTATTGTATTTTCAATCAGTCTTATATCCGAATTGATCAGTGTAATTCCAGCACTTTCCATTGCAATATCCGAACCTTGTGCCATAGCTATCCCAATATCAGCCATTGAAAGTGCTATCGAATCATTTATTCCATCACCAATCATAGCTACGATATTGTTGTTTTTTTGAAGTTCTTTTATAAATTCACCTTTATCGGCAGGTAAAACCTCGGCTTTAACATTATCAATGCCAGCTTTATGAGCAATAATCTGAGCTGTTTTAAAATTATCTCCGGTAAGCAGATAAGTTTTAATACCCATTGCTTTTATTTTACTTATAGTTTCAGTTGCATATTCTTTAATTTTATCAGTTATAGCAATAATTGCAAGCAATTTGGTATTACATGCAAACAGTATAAGTGAATTTCCTTCTAATGCATATTGATCTATTATAATTTGTTGATTATTAGTAATATTAATTTTATTATCAATCATAAATTTTAGATTGCCAGCAAAATACAAATCTTTGTCATAAATACCTTGTATTCCTTTACCCGAAAAATTTTTAAAATCACTAATATTTGTGTATGGTAATCGAATGTCTTTAAAATGATTGATAATAGCTTCACCCAAAGGATGTGCCGAACGTTTTTCTAATGCATTCAGTACAGCTGTATTTTCAGAATTATCATAATCTGTTTGCCATATAATATCAATAACTTCGGGTTTTCCAATTGTTAGAGTTCCTGTTTTGTCGAATACTATTGCATTTACTTTATGCATTATTTCAAGTTGTTGAGCATTTTTTATCAGTATTCCTTTTTCAGCTGCTTTTCCAATGCCAACCATCAAAGCCGTTGGAGTTGCTAACCCTAAAGCACAAGGACATGCTATTATCAATACAGAAATAGTGGCTGAAATTGCAAAAGCAAGGTTAGCTCCAAAAATAAAATACCAACTAGAAAAAGTAAGTAATGAAATAGTAATAACAATGGGAACAAAAATTCCGGAAATTTTATCAGCGAGTTTTTGAATAGGAGGCTTACTTGCCTGTGCTTCCTGAACTAAGCGAATAATTTGTGAAAGTAAGGTTTCTTTGCCAATTTTTTTTGCAATAATGTTTAAAATGCCGTTTTGATTTATAGTTCCAGCAAAAACCTTATCGTTTTTATTTTTCAGAACTGCTATAGCTTCTCCTGTAATCATACTTTCATCAATTAATGATTCTCCATTAGTTACAGTTCCATCAACGGGTATTTTCTCTCCAGGTTTTATCAGAATTATATCGTTTATTAATACATCTTTTGCAGGAATTATTATTTCATTTCCATTTCTTACAACGGTAATTTCTTTAGGCTGCAACCCCATTAACTTTTTTATAGCCGACGATGCACTTGTTTTAGCTCTTTCTTCCAGAAAACGACCAAGTAATATCAATGTAATGATTACAGTGGCTGATTCGTAGTATACATGAACTTCCATACCGTTTAAAATAAAATAATCAGAAAAAAAAGTATTAACAAGACTATAAATAAAAGCAGTTCCGGTACCCAATGCAACCAAAGTATCCATATTAGCCATTTTATGACGTAATTGTTTATAGGCATTTTTATAAAATTCAATCCCACTCCATAAAATAACAGGCATGCTTAATATTAATAACAGATAATTCTCCAAATAAAATGCATGATGAAAAAACATGGATAAAATAAATACAGGTAAACTAAAAATAGAAGCAATTATAAGTTTTTGACGTAATTCAACAAATCTTTTTAATTCATTTACTTCCTTTTGTGTCTGGGTAAGTTCTTCAATATACAATTCATAACCAATGGAATTGACAATCTTTTTTAAATCTACCAGTTTCGTTTCTTTAGAATTATATTCGAGTAATACCGAATGATTAGCATAATTTACCGAAGCATTAAAAACTCCTTTTTGTGATTTTAACATGGATTCTATACTTACCGCACATGCAGCACATGTCATTTTGCCAATTTCCAGGGAAATTTTTATATTTGAACCAGGCATTATTTAATGATATTGATAGGTTAGATTTATTGCGAGAATAGATTATACTATTTGAAACAGTTCTTTAAAATAAAAGTTTTTAAATATGTTTTCATTAATTGATTTAAAAGAAGAGATTAAATGTTTTAAGCGGTTTTGATTTTCTCAAATTGCTTATGAAAACATGAATTTATTTAAAGTGATTTCTAAAAATTATTTTTTCTTCGCTGAACTTCATTTTAACCTCATCCCGATGTAACGGAACAGCGCTTATAAAAATCTTATTCGCCTCAAAAATCTAATTTTCTAAATATTATAATATTAGATATAAGAGATTTAGAACATTATAGATATTTATTTATTGGTAATTTATATATTATAACAAATTTAAATAAACTCAAAAAAACGGATACTAATTGTTATTATTTATATTTACGGGAATATACTGTAAATTATTACTTTTTATGAATTGTTGAGCTTTATTTTTGTCAGATGCAAAAGCAATAAGATAACCACCTCCGCCCGAACCACAAAGTTTCATTATTAAGGATTCGCTTTTGAGACCTTCTTTCCAAACCTTACACATTTTTTCGGGAATAAATTTATTCATATTTATTAGTTGGAAGTTAGATAAAGCACGTAAAAAATGCAAAAAATCAATATAATTTTTATTTAATAAATTTTTAATACATTCGTCAGTTAGTTCAATCAATTCATTAGCAACAGCATTCATTTTTTCATCAGGAGCAAATTGATTCATAAAATCCTTTACTAAAGGGTTGGTTTTTGACGGTTTACCCGAATCAATCAGATAAATTGAAATATCAGTTTTATTCTGTTTTTCTTTAAAATCAACTACTGAAAGTTTTTTTTCCTTGCTAATTAGTAATGGTTTATTTAAATAAATAGTAAGTGGGTCGATACCAGAAGATTTTCCATGAAAATAGGATTCCATTGTTGAAAACAACCTGCAAAGTTTTTCCATTTCTTCTGTACTTTGTATTCTTTCAGATATCTTATCAAATGAATATCTGGAATATATAGCAGCTACAACAGCACCGGAACTTCCGAGTCCATAACTTAATGGTATTGTTGATTTAAGATAAATTCTATCTTTCAAATCCTTTTTGAAATTTTCCAGATCAATAATTTTAGTAAAATAATCTGATTTTTGCAAGAAAGTCAGATATTCCAACAAAGACCGATGACTATTTTCTGCTGCAATTAAATTTATATTTTTGTTTTGATCATTTAAACAGAATTCAGTACTAAAATGGTAATAAGGAATGCTTAATGCGGAAGATCCAAGTAAAATGGAATATTCTCCAAAAAGAAGAATTTTAGCATGATATGATGGATTTATTGTGATCATTAACTTGTATAATTATTCATTTTAATTAATTTTTATTGAACCACTACCACAATAATCGAAAATAACTTTATTTTCGGGGCAAATATCATTCAATTCATTACGGATAAATTCTTCTGCTTTCTTTTTCTCCGAATCAGGATAAATAAGATGGATATTAGGACCAGCATCAATGGTAAAAAAAACTGACAAACCTTTTCCTCTGGCATTTCTGATGCGATGAATCAAATCCAAACTTGCCGGTTCCAGTAAAATATCTCCACCAACAGAACTCATTATAAGTGCATGCAAACTTAAAGCTTCACTTTCGGTAAGTTGTGATAGTAACTCAAAATCACCATATAATAGACTTTTTTTAAATAAATCAAGATGATTTTTTGCTTGTAATTTTCTTCCTTCAGAATATGGATGTTCTTTCATTAATGCATGTCCTTTGCTGCTACTCAGGCTTTTCTCTTTTGTGGAAACCAGAAGTATGGCATCATGAAGTTTGGAGAAATCAGCGTGTATATATTCATTGATATCAATTGCATATAAGTCTGAACTATAATTCCATAATTTGGTTTTTCCCCAGATTGTAAAACCACCATAAACAGAACGACAAGCACTGCCAGAACCCATTCTTGATAAGAAAGAGGCATATTTATAAAAAATATCATCAGGTAATTTATTACCTGAAATTTTTTCTGCTAAATCGATTACACAAAGTGCTAAAGCACTGAAACCAGATGCAGATGAAGCAATTCCGGCTGAATGAGGAAATGTGTTTTGTGTTTCGATATCAATGCTATAATCTGATAATAAGGGAATTTCCTTAATTACAATTTGCCAGAATGCTTTTATTTTTGGAAGAAAAGGATGTTCAGCGTTTTTATTGATTCCTCTAATTCCTGAATTAATGATAGCTGGTGATGCTGTAAGTTTTGTTGTTGAATAAGCTTTGGAAAGGCTGAAACTTAATGATGGATTTACAGGAAGTTGACCCTCAAGCTTGCCCCAATATTTAAGTAAGGCAATGTTGGAAGGACTTTGCCAAACTGATGTAATTTCCTGATTAAAGTTAGATTTCCAATTTTGTATTTCATTCTGAATTTCTGCAATCTCCATATTTATTGTTTTATTAAAAGTTCATTGTATGAGAATATGGTATTAATTCCAAGTTGTTTTAAATCAGTTCTTAAATCGTTAAGTGGTTTGTCCGCAGTAAACATTGCAAAATCGCCACCCCAGGCACCAAGTGATTTTACAGCACCATTGAATTCAGGAAAACGAAGCTGTGCAACAACAGTTTTTTTGAGTATTGAAGACAAAATCAGTTCATGTTCTTTTATAAGCTCAATGAGTTCTTTTGCAGTTGAAACCTTACAAAATTCAATTGAAATTTCAGAAATACGGTCAATATATTTTTGTGAAGGTTTTGATTCCTGAATATATCGCTCGATTTCATTATTACTATTTTGTTTATTTCCCAAATATGCAAAAAGACAATTATTTTTTATTGCTTTTCCAAGTTCTGTTGGAATAATCAAAGGTAATTCATCGGTAATCTGATATAATATTGGCAACTTTTGAGACGCACAAGCAAGATCATAAGCTGAACCTTTATAAAGCATTTTGAAAAGCAAAAATTCATTTATATTTACCCAACTTGCAATTAGATATATTAATGTAGAGCTACTACCAAAACCCCAATTAAGCGGATAATCGGCATTTACTTCTATAGAAAATCCATTTTGCAGCGTTGAAATAAATTCTGTATTTAAGGAAAATGCAGCTTGTAATATTTTCTGTAATTCTAAAGCAATTTTATAATTGGAGGTTTTTATCAGAGAATTTTTTTGCATATCAAAACTTGCAGTAAACCAATTTTCACCTTTAACATTGCTATTCCATTTGATAATAGTTTCTTTAATAGGAATTACGCTAATTTCCTGTCCGAAGCAAATTGGAAACGCAAGAGCTTTTGCACCGTT
>CAZYEM010000217.1:0-7133 GCA_964646395.1 uncultured Bacteroides sp. | reverse complement strand
ATATCTACCACTCCATCCTGATTAACATCGCCAACCATAATGGCATATATACCGGTTGAAATTTCCTTTTGATTATCACCGTAAGCTTTGTTTGCTGAGGTGGAAAAGTCGTATGTGATAATATCACTTGCAAAGGAAATAGGGGATGAGCTCCAGGTCTCCAAATGGTTGCGGTGTTTAATACTTATAAACATCGAGTCATTGAATTCTGAAGGTGATTTTACTTTAATATAACCGGAAGTTTCTAAAGGTTGATTGTAAAATGTGAATTTATGATCGTAAGGAGAATTGGATTCAATTAAAGATAAACTTAATGTGTCAGCAATAATACCAGTAAAATGGTCTCCGATATCATCCTGTGATTTATTCATTGTTAGATTAGCAGAGGAATATAAGCCTTCCAGAAAGAGTTTAACTTCAAGTTGTTTGTATATGTTCAGATATTTAGTAGCCGGTTCACCTTCACCACAATAGTTTTGCCCTTTTACAATCAGATTGCCACTAATGCAGCTGTCGGGAAAACTCAGTGAAATACTGTTGCTGTTGCTGTTACCAGTAACATTGGGAGGTAAAGCCCATGTGTAAGTTGTTGCATTGTTTACAGCAGGAATTTCGTAAATAAGGTTGTTTTGTCCCTGATTTAAAGTATCTATACCCATAATATTTCCGGCCATATCGGGTATGCTGTTAATATTTACAGTAAGAGATGATGCAGCATTATCACCGCAATTATTTGTTCCATAAACAGCTATAATAGCTGAGGTTGCAATATTTGTAAAATCAATACTGATGCTGTTTATTGTGCTGTTTCCGATAGCACCTGAAGATAAATTCCATATATAAGATGTGGCATTTGCAATGGCAGAAACTGAATATAAGACATTATTCTGTCCGTTGCAAACATCGGTTAATCCATTTATTGTTCCGGCTGCATCAGGCTTTGGGTTTATAGTGTAAGCCAATGTAGATATATCTCCTTCACCGCAATTGTTAATACCTTTTACAGTTATTACATCAGGATTTACAGAACTATTGAAATTCAGAGAGATAGAATTTGAAGTACTGTTACCATATACTCCTGATGGCAAAGTCCATAAATAGGAAGTAGCATAAGGAATATGATTGATAGTATAAATTTCATTTTGTTGATCCTGACAAACTGAAGTTAATCCTGAGATTGTTCCTGCTGCTAAAGGTAAAGGATTTACAACTATCGGAAATGTTAAGACAGAGCCTTCACCACAAGCATTAACACCTTTTACGCTTATATTATCCGAAACAGCTGATAAGCTAAAATCGAGATATATTTCGTTTAAATTTGCAATACCATTAGCACCTGAAGGTAAATTCCATATATAAGATGTGGCATTTGCAATGGCAGAAACTGAATATAAGACATTATTCTGTCCGTTGCAAACATCGGTTAATCCATTTATTGTTCCGGCTGCATCAGGCTTTGGGTTTATAGTGTAAGCCAATGTAGATATATCTCCTTCGCCGCAATTGTTAATACCTCTTACATTTATAACATCAGGATTTAAAGAATTGTTGAAATTCAGAGAGATAGAATTTGAGGTGCTATTACCATATGCTCCTGGTGGCAAAGTCCATAAATATGAAGTAGCATAAGGAATTTGATTGATAGCATAAACTTCATTTTGTTGATCCTGACAAACTAAAGTTAATCCTGAGATTACTCCTGCAGCAAGAGGTAAAGGATCTACAACTAAAGGTAATGTTGAGACAGAGCCTTCACCACAGGCATTAACACCTTTTACACTTATATTATCCGAAACAGCTGATGAGCTAAAATCGAGATATATTTCGTTTAAATTTGCTATACCACTAGCGCCTGATGGAAAAGTCCATAAATAAGATGTAGCATTGTTTATTGCCGAAACGGAAAAATATACCTGATTTTGAGCCTGACATACATTGGTAACTCCAGAAATTAAACCGGCTAAAGCAGGCAATTGATTTACAGTTACATTTATTGTTGAAACATTACTTGCTCCACAGGAATTATTCCCTTTTACCGTAATATTTCCTGAATTGGCAGTATTGTTGAAATTTATTGTTATGCTATTGTTTGTGCTATTACCTGTAAAACCTGTAGCTAAAATCCATTCGTAGGAAGTTGCATTCGGAATGGATGAAATATCATAATTAACAGTGTTTTGACCCTGGCAAACCGAAATTAATCCTGAAATATTTCCTGCATTTCCAGGTAAAGGGTTTACAGTAGTTGAAAGAATTGAAGCTTGTCCGTTGCCGCAGTTATTAGCTCCATAAACACTTATATTTCCTGAAACAGCAGTGTTACTATAACTGACTGTTATAGTATTGCTTATACTGTTTCCGGTTGCACCGTTTGGTAAGCTCCAGAAATAAGATGTTGCATTGGCTATAGTTGGTACTGTATAAATAACATTATTTTGTCCCTGACATACATTATTAAGACCTGTAATTGTTCCTGCATTTTCGGGTAAGTTGCATACAGTTGCTGAAATACTAATATCATCAATACATACTCCATAGCCAGATTTCGCATTTCCTTCGAAAGCAACATAATAATCAGAAGTAGGAGAGGGTAGTATCACAGAATCAGCGGTCCATGAAGTTATGCTATTAGAATATTTAATTAATTGCGTCCAGTTGCCTGTAGAAGAAGTTTTATAGAAAATAATTAAGGTGTCCTGGCTGGGGTTCAAGTATTGCTGTGTATGCCAGAACTTTAATCTAGGATAATTTATTGAACTTAAATTCAGGGGAGGTGTAATAAGTTTGGTTTTATTGTTTGCAGCCGAATTGTCTTTTAACCTTACATTGTAAGAACCTGTATTTGCATTTGCAGGATTGCTTAACCCATTACCTGCACCAAAAGTCCAGTTCAAACCCGAATTGTTAATTTGTTCCTGAGTCCAGAAGTTGGGAATTGCACCTGAATTTTCAAATCCTTCTGTCCAAGGGAAAGTATTAATAACTCCTGATGAAGTATTAAGCTGAAACTTATATACTGTTCCCATATAGTTTATGCCTCCTCCTCCTGTCACTCCATAGAGAAAAGTTCCGTCAGAAAAAAGAGAGCCGTTCATTGCTCCGTTAAACTCATACAATTGTATATAGCTGTTCCCGTTGGGTATTAATTTAAAAAGGGTTCCATAATTGTTGTTTATGCTGCCTCCATTTTGTGTTGTTCCATAAAGAAATGTTCCATCAGAAATAAGAGAACCCTGAGGATTACTACCGTTTGTTGTACCATCAAAGTCGAGGAGTTTAACATATCCGCTGCCATTTGACATTATTTTAAAGAGGGTTCCCATCCCGTTAGCTCCTCCATAAGGAGTCATTCCATAAAGAAAAGATCCTGCAGAAGTAAGAGAGGCAATAGGAGAAGTTCCGGTTGTTGCGCCATCAAAGCTGAACAAGGTTGCGAAGCTACTTCCATTGGGCAAAACTTTAAAGATGCTTCCTTTGTTGTTTGTGCCTCCAGAAGAAGTCATTCCATAGAGATATGTTCCGTCTGATATAAGAGAGCCATAAGGCCAGGCATTGGCAAAGGTAAAGTCAAGCAGTTTTAAAAAACCACTTCCACTGGGCGATATTCTAAATAGCGTACCCTTGCTGTTTGTTCCTCCATTACTAGTCATTCCATAAAGATATGCTCCCACAGAAATAAGAGAAGCCGTTGGCCATCTTCCACTTGTTGCTGCATTAAAGTCGAGCAGTTTTACATAGCCGTTTCCATTGGGCAAAATTTTAAAGATGGTTCCCTGGTTGTTTGTTCCTCCATACGGTGTCATTCCATAGAGATATGTTCCGTCAAAAATTAGTGAACCACCTGGAGAGCTTCCGTTTGTTGCACCGTCAAAGTCAAGAAGTTTTACATAACCGCTACCATTTGGCATTACTTTGAAGATGACTCCGAGGTCGTTTATACCTCCATAGGTAGTCATTCCATATAGAAATGTTCCATCAGAAATAAGAGAAGCCTGTGGGGAGCTTCCGGTTGTTGCACCGTCAAAGTCAAATATTTTGGTGTATTGGGCATTTAGCGTTATGCAAATAGCCATTGATAATATGAATAAAAGTTTTTTCATGCTTAACTATTTTAAAATGTATACTTACTCGTATGGCTTTTCAGTGTCGCCCCGTTTTGAGTAGTCCCTGGTCTCTACTTTAAATTTGTAAAATATGAATTTGTTTAATAATAAATATTTTGCAATTTTCTTGCCTGTCAATTGTGACCTTGTCGAGTTAAACTTGCCAATAAAGGTTGGTTGCTATTCAAAATGGGGTTTAAAAGCATTGTACTTTCATGAAATACTAAAATAAATGATTTATCTTAATCAAAAATGTTAAAGTTTTTTAAGAGTTAATGTATAACATTGTATTAAAAAATAAGTTCAGTATTCTATTCTTAATGCTTGGTTTTATTAATTGATTTTTAATGGATATCTGAACAATTATTTCTGGAAAGTAGCATTGATAATGTGTTTGATATATTAATGGCCTTTGTTTATTAACATTAATATAACAAAATAAAAACCGTTTCAGAAATTAAAATCCGGAAACGGTTTTTTAATTCAATTATAAAGCAATATAATTGCTTAAGGCGACATCACCACTACTCCATTGGTCAGATTTTCATCTATAGCCACCAAATCAGAGATATCCACCACGCCATCACCATTCAGATCATACACTATATAGCCTAGAGTTCCGACAGTTAGGTCTGTATCCATAACAACTAAGTCGGATAAATCGATTATTCCATCCTGATTAACATCGCCAACCATAATGGCATATATACCGGGTGCAACTTCTTTTTGATTATCACCATAAGCTTTGCTTGCAGCAGTGGTGAAATCATAATAAATAGTATCACTTTCAAATGAAACAGGGTGTGAGCTCCAGGTTTCGATATGGTTATTGTGATTGATTATAATAAAAGCAGAATCGGATACTTCGGGAAGTATTTCAAAATTAATCTGCCCGCTTGTATCTACTGCTGATTGATAAGTGTTTGTAGCTGTATAAGGTTGTTGTTTTGAAGCCAGCTTAACTGTAATTAAATCGGCAGTATCACCAGCAAAATGATTCCCATTTTCATCCTGAACTTTATTTAATTGATTAGAAGTATGATTAAACAAACCTTCCGGATAAACTTTAAAGCTAAGCTGTTTGTTTGGTTGGTAAATACTTACGTCATCTATAGCCCAGTACCAGATATGGTATAGATTTCCACTCAGTGTAAATGCAAAATAGGTTGCAGGACTGTTCAGATTCGATAAAATGGTAATAATAGTATCTGTTGCCGGCAAATCTCCGTTTCCGGATGTTAAGCTGAAATTTTCATTGGTCCAGTTTATTCTGTCGTTGCTGCTTTGCAATCTCAGCGTAGCACCATTTCCTCCCCATCCCTGATGGTCTTTATACATGGTTTTAAATCTCAGCTTTATGCTTGTTTTACCTGTAGTATTAACCGGAGCTGAAATCAACCGGCTTGTTGAGTTTGAATTGGTATTGTCTTTCATCCGCAAAAACTCATACGTATTTCCGCCGGCATAATTTGTTGTGCTTACTATCCAGTTATTACGGGCTGATAAATTTTGCTGATCCCAGCATTGAGGCATTGCAGCGTTTGAAATGTTTTGGGAATATGGCAATATATCATTTTCACAGATTGATTCTGCATAAGCTTTAATACATAAATCAACGGCATAGCCGGGATTACTTGCCCCAAGCAGCCACCATGAACCATTACTGCCTGTGCCGCTTATCCAGCATTTTTCCGTTTCTATGGAAGGATTGGAGTAATCATGTTTCCATACACCTTCAAAATACCAGAGCGTATCCTCTATAGGTATAGGAAATCCATAACCGGGTACATCATACTTGACTTTAATATAAAAAGTATCGTTTTTATTCAGATAAATAGCCGAATCCAGATCATAAGTATAATATCCGGGATACTGGCATGATTTCAAAGGAGTTTCGTTGAGTAAATTACTTAAAGTTAAAGTTGATGTATCAAAGTTTTTATAAACCTGAAACTTCACAGTAGAATTACTTCCAACAACATAACTTCCTACTTTTGTAATTTTATGATTTGCAGAAGCAACAAACTTTACCAATCCATAATCAGCATTGGCATCATCATAACCCCATTCTTCAATATACCCCAGTGTATCATAATTATAAATATGTGAGAGTGGCTGATAATCGATTCGTGAAGGCCATACTGCATTGTAATCCAATATACTGGAATCGCCATAAGCAATATAAAAATAGCCATTATCGGCCCAGCTTGATCCCCAGCTGTTTTTTATAATCCAGGCTCCGTTGCCTCCTGCTGTGGTCATTGTATCATTCCAACCGGCAATTACAACAGCATGGTTTACCCGTGGAATTCCATTATAAAAATAAGTTTTGTTGGTAGCATTGTATTTTGTTGCATCCCAATATATCATTGTATAAATACCTCCATAATCGAGTAATGCCTGCTTTATAATATTCCTGTCGTTTGGCAAATATCTTACATCCGTAATATAAGCAACAGGAGTTGCATAGGAAGGGCAAGTAAGCAATATATCATCGGTTTGCGAAATAGGACCTGAGCGACGCAAGTAATAAGCGGAAGACATAAAATGATTACCCCAGGTACTTCGCGATGGATCGAAGCGGTGACATTGCTGCAGATTATGTTCGCCCAGATCATAAGTTCCAAGACCGGATGTTTTCCATCTGGATTCAACCGAACCCATTGATGCAAAATCCCAGCATCCATTGCCGGTTTGCGATTTTACAGAAGTCATACGATTATTGGTTCGCATATCATATACACTTGCAAAAGTAGTAGTACTTTGTGCAGATTTAATTAAATTATTTCCGAAAAATCCCTTTGCAGGAGGTGCAACTACTCCAAAAGTATTCTGCTGGTTCATCATATTTAATGAAAAATCAGGATTTATTGGTGCCCGTTGAGGCAACTGAATTACTGCTTCGTTTTGTGTATGAGCAATATAACAATTGAAGAGAAATATTATAATAAGTAATTTTGTTTTCATAAAATAAAACTTTTTGTAAAGTTAATTAACAAATGAAGAACAATCTTGTTATTATGTTTTTTT
>CAZYEM010000216.1:0-7138 GCA_964646395.1 uncultured Bacteroides sp. | reverse complement strand
TAACCTCTTGAAGGGTTAAATAACCTCTTGAAGGGTTAAATAACCTCTTGAAGGGATGTTGGTAAAATATTCCTCCTTTTTGCAATATTGTATTGTTATATAAGTTTTCTGTAATTTCCAATTTTAATAAATAAACTGTCGACATAATGTATTACATTTCAAATTTATAATACAGGAAACCAATCTTAAGGGTTGAATAAAGTCTTCTCAGAAAATAAATCAAGCATCAAATTATTATTTTAGTAAAGTAGAATTAAAAGCTAAAGTCAAATTCAATTTAATGAAAGTTTGTACTTTTTGGTTAATTGTTAAAACCAATTGGTAATGAAATTGTAACGGTTGTTCCTTTCTGTTTTTCGCTTTCAATTATTATTTCGCCATCATTCAGCTCAACAAATTCTTTGCAAAGTATTAATCCCAAACCACTACCTCTTTCATTAGCAGTACCTTCTGTGGAATTGCTTTTGTCAATATTAAAAAGGTAAGGCGTTAATGAAGAATCAATTCCAACACCGTAATCCTTTATTTTAATTTCTGTTTTTGTTTCATTTCTTATCGCATTCACCTCAATAATACCACCTTCATGTGAAAATTTAATTGCATTATTAACACAATTTCCAATCACTGTTGCTAAGGTTTCAATATCTGCATATATATTAATGTCCTCATTAACATTGTTTTTAATGAGTTGTTTTTTCTTTTCAGCGAATGAAAGGTAAGGTGCTATCCCTTTTTCAATTAATTCTTTTAAGGCAATTTTCTCTTTTTTAATTCCAATTTTCCCCTGTTGCGAAAACGACCAGGTTAGTAAATTTTCAAGCAAATTATAGGTTGAAGTTGAAGCTTTAGAAATTATGTCAATAGATGATTTTCTGATTTCATCGGTTAATTCTTCATAATCATTTCTTAGAATGTCCAAATAGCCTAAAATCACATTAAAAGGATTTTTAAGATCATGAGCAATAATAGAGAAAAATTTATTTTTGGTGGCATTGGCTTCTTTTAATAAGTCTGCCTGTTGCTGAATTTCAATTTTTTGTTTATTAAGATTTTCATTCAATAAAATTAGTTTTTCGAGGGCTTCTGATAGTTGTATCGATTTTTGCTCAATAAGATGGTTTTTTTCTTTTAATTCATCATTTGCCTTTTTCTTGAAAATAAATTTACTGTATAATAATATTATTATAAATACAAATAAGATAAGCATTGCAAAAAGGAAGGTCCTTAACTGCTTTGCCTTTTGAATAGTAAGGTTTTGTTTTTCCTTTTCATTTCTTAAAATCTGATTTTCATGTTCTTTCTTTTCACTTTCATAAAGTGTTTTGTATTTTAAAACAGCATTGTTCATTTCTTTAATATGGGTACTATCATCCAGATTTTTCCATAGATAATAATATTCAATGGCTTTATTCAGATTTTTCTTTTCCAAATGCAATTCGAATGCTTCTTTTGTTGAGATAAGTAAATTGGATGTAAAATTATTACGTTTTGCTACAGAAATTGAACTGTCGAAATATCTGCCCGAAGAATTTATATCACCTAATTTAATTTCAATGATTCCTAACTGATGCATACTGGCAAAAATACCAAATGATGAATTATTGGCTTTGCTGTTTTTTAATACTTCCAGATATATTTTCTCAGCTTCCAGAAATTTTCCTTCTTCTTTTAATAAGTTAGCCTGATTATAATTAACTTTCATCAATTCAAAATCATTTGCTGTTTTCCTGAAAACAGCTATCGCTTTATTATAATAAAGTTTACTGGAATCCGTATTTAGCAATCTGTATAAAACACCAATATTCATGTATTCAGAACCTACTTCATTCTCAAATCCTAATGCCTGATTGATAGAAAGTGATTTTTGGAAATAGAATAAAGCACTTTTAAATTCTCCAACATTTTGCAAAACGATTGCGATATTTCTGCTGGTTTGAGCATAATTAACAGAGTCATGCATTTTCTCGAGAAGTTGCAATGAATTGAGATAAGTTTTAATTGCCAGATCTGTTTTTCCTTGGTATTGATAAACAACACCTATGTTTGTTGTTATCAGAAGTTCATAAATTGAATCTTTAATTTGCCTTGACAGTTCAAGTCCTTTATTATAAATATTAATAGCACTGTCCGGAGTTGAAACGTCATTTAGAAATAATCCATATTTGTTAAAAAAAGTTATCTTTAATAGCGTATCTTTTGAATTCTGAAGTTGATTATATGATAAATTAAAATAATGGGTTGCATCATTCATTTTTCCCAGTTCATGATAAAAAATACCTAATAAAAGGTTTGATTCAGCAATCAGATCCTGATTTTCGGTTTTGGAAGCAATATCCTTATATTTCAATACTATATTTTGTGCACTGTCAATATTGATTTTAAGATACCTGTTGAAACTTATTTTTAATGAATCCAACTTGATTTTTGACTGTGTATCAATGTTATGTATTTCGTTTTGCTTGCAAGATAATATTAAAAATATGAAACTTAATATCAAACAAATACTGATTTTTTTTGGTATTAGTTTTTTTGAAATGTTCATAAAAGTCTTATTTTAAGTAAAATTCAGTTAAGTTTGTTTAACTTATACATCATTACAAAAGTAATTAATTTAAAATGTAATACTATATTTATCCTGATATTTTTAATAAAATCTTAAATAAGTATGCATAATGAAACATTCATAACAAAATAATTTTGACACACAGAAGGATGATTTTAACAATAACCTCTTGAAGGGTTGGTTTAATACCCTTGAAGGGTTTATATATGTCAAATTAATGAAATACAGTCAAATAAAAAATTATAAACAGATGAAAATTTGAAGAGAGTTTACTTCTTTAGTATAATAAGACTTCAAAAAACAAGAAACGAAGAACTAAATTCTAAAACCAGCAAAAAAAATCAGTGGAAATGCAATCATAATTAATTCAGCAAGACAACTTTACTAAATCTGGTCTCTTTATCAGTTTGTAATTTAATAATGTATATACCTTGTTTAAGGTCTTTTGCAGTAAAATCAATTGAATAACTACCTTCCTGATAAAAATCAGATGAGATAGTTTCAATTTCTTTTCCTTCGGTATTTAATATTGAAATCTTTACATGTGAAGATTCACTTATATTGAAATTTATTTGTGTTTGTTTGTTGAATGGGTTTGGATTTACATGAATAGAAGAATTCTGTGTTTCTTTTTTAATATCTTCTACTGTAATAGTATTTCCGGTAAATCTTAGATTTTTTATAGAAAGAGTGAAACTTTGAAAACCTGTATTATTTCCTTTTTTTACAAAGGTAACAGTTACAACATCCTGAGCTGTAAAATTATGTTGTCCCATATTATTCACTAACTGACTGAATGGAATGTAGTAATCTGTCATGGAGTAACTCAGGTTAATAGTTGTTTTATATTGCATATTCCATTGACTGATACTTTTTTTGCTTACCACAACATCAAATGCACCACTACCGATTGCAGAAAATTTAATGCCATTATAATCGCTAATATCAACTGGTTTATTACCCACTTTTAATACTCTGAAAACAGATACATAATCTTTTACCGAACCTTCTGCATAAACATTTCTTCCTAACTCATATTCATTGGGTTCAGATGTTGGAATTTGTGATGAAATTGAAAAATCAGAAATAGTTGCTCCGGTTTCTTCATAATCAATTCCCCAGGGACCATCGGCGTAATATAAAATATCTCTTCCTCCCATTGCATTGTTAATCATTGAAAAGCCTATATCGAAAATACCATTTGTTGGAACAGTAATCTGGCTGATATTGTTATTGGTAATTAATTTCAGGTTGCTGAAATCATACCTGTTTCCATCTTCTACATAAGCTACATTTCCATTGAAAAATAATGCAGAAGCTTCAGCATTGTTTTTTATTTCCAAATATAAATTACCCGATTTATAATAACCATTTCTTACATAAACCATTGGAATTGTAGGAGGATATTTATTTAAAATATTTACTGAATATCCATTGGAATTAATCAGATTAATTATACTTTCTATCAATTGTACGGTATATCTTTCGGAAACTGACCAAACCTGAAAGTTGATAACAGCATGATTTCCGGTTGGTTGATATGTTTCCAGATCCCAGCGATTGTCTATTGTATAAGTATTTCCATTTTTATAGGCAATAAAACTAACTGCATAGTCAACTTCTCCATTATCCTGAACCATCTTTGCCAGAATAAAAGGATAACCTGCTATATTAATATGTCTAATGTCGTCAAGTGTTGCTCCGTCCAATCTGTCACAAACTAATTTTGTATGTTCATAAACAGTTCCTGCTGAAGAAGCTATTCCTAAAATAGCTGCTTTACGCAAATTATTGCCTTTATAATAATCTACAGAAAAGACTTCAATAGCATTGCTAATTCCAATCAAATCCATTGGAGTTGTTATATATGCCTGAGAATTTAAAGGACCATATTGAGGAATAAAATTAATTATTTCGCTATTGGTTGATTTGCTTATTTTGGATGTTTTTATCTTGTTGTTTGATACTTTTTCATAAGTAAAAGTTTCAAGATTATCTGCCTTTTCAAATCTGTCATTGCTTGATTTGTGTCTGTAAAAATTTCTTTTAGCTATCATAGATGCCATATTACCATTACTTTCCAAGCCACCATTGTTACCAGTTGAGCTGTTGGAAATTGTAATAGAAGCAAAAGATGAATTATTATACATATTAAAATCGGGTTGCGATTGACTGATGATTTTCACCGTATTATGTCCACTTGTATCTATTGTAGCTTTAATGGTTAATATTGCCGAATCATTTGATGCCAGATAATTAAGATTCCATTTGCCAGTAGTAGCATTATAAATTCAATTAATAGAAAAAAAGGAAATATAGTTAAAGGCATAAGGCAACGTATCTAAAACTACAATGTTAGCTGAAGGAAACGAACTGGTATTCTTTAATTTAATCTGAAAAGTAACGGTATCGTTTTTTAAAACAGTATCATTGATAGTTAAATCAGGAATAATTACTTTTTTCTCTATGCTTAAATCGACAGGACATTTATTTGAAGAAGAATCGGCAATAATTTGCTTACTGCCTAAATTCCAGGTTAATGAGTTGCTAAATTCAACAGAGAAAATATTTGTATAACTGCCTGATAAAAAAACAGTAGGTTGTCCTGAATCAAGTAATCCTGAATTAAAACCATTTGTAGTACCAATTGGAATTGTAATATTAATATTATTAGGATTGTTGTAACCAAATACAGCGGTATAATTGCCATTTGAATTTGAATAGATACAATCAAGAACCGGTAATACATCAGAAGTGCCTAAAACTACTCTTGCAGCAGGACTAAATTCAGAAGTTTTTCCACTTAAGGTTGCTGTTGCAGTAATAATAGTTCCGTTTGTAATATTGTCCGATTTTGGAAAAGAAAACGTAAACTTATTACAGGAATCGTTTCCCTGATTTATCCCATTAATTGGTAAAGGGCCATAAATACCTGAATTTGAATTTAAGTCGCTGGAAGTACCTTCTGTAGCTGTAAATAAATAATACCTGCCCTGAGGATAAAGTGAAGATGAAAGAGTATCTCCAATAAAAAATTCGATTTCTGCTCCATTTAATGCAAATCCCTCAATTTCAACTGATGATGGTAAAAGTTTAGCTGATGTTATTATTGGATAATTAATCATATCATTTCCACCAATGTCATAATCATTATAATCGTTCAACGAATAAAAAGGGAAAGTACCTCTTGAATGATTTTCTGTTGAAGTAATAAGATTTATACCAATAGAATGTGTGGCAGGAATTCCATTACTTGGAAAAGCACCATTTCCCCAGATTGAATTTTGAGAAATTTTATGATAATTTGCAGCAGAAGTAATTAATATTCCGGAACCTCTGTTTGAATGAATTATATTTTTCCGAATAATATCGTTATTCCCATAAACCCTGATACCTGAATTTTCCCAATTAATAACTCCGTTTTCAAAGATAGTATTGTTTTCAATCAGATTATAACCTTTTGATAAATAGGTATCTGTGCCATTTGCAGCATTATTGTGTATTTTATTGTATCTAACAATTTGAAAACCTGAGGAAGAAGCAAAATCCATTCCATCAAGAACCGGTGAAAAGAAACCATTGAATGAACTTTCATTATATTCAATCAACCAGTAATCGGAACTAACAGTAGCATAAATACTTGCTGAGCCTGCCCAGGACAATATATTATTTCTGATAATTCCGGAATCAGCCGTATTTATACTGATATTGCATCCACGGGAATATAGGGAAGAATCGGGCATAACGATTTGGTCTGCAGGTGTTCCTAAAATATTATTTTCAATAATCACATGTTTTATTGTTCCCAAAACTACAATATTTCCATGGTTTGCTATAAAACCATTTCCAAATCCAAAAATAGATAATCCTCGAACTTTTACACCCGATGCACTAATCTTTAATCCGTAAGTTAAAAGACTGGAATCAACAATTTCAATTTCAACACCTTCATATTTAGGAAAAAGAACTGAATCAACGCCAACAGTTCCACCTATTCCTAATAGGGCAGTATTCGTATTTCCAGTGAACCGGGTTTGAGAAAAACCATCAATCACTAAATTGGTTCTTGTTATTGGATTTAACTCAGAACCTGTAACATATATTCTAAATATACCTCTGTTTGTATTGAATCCAGGATCTGTTAGCGGAATATTGAAAAGGATGGAATCAGCCTGTGAATTGGAATTAGCATCAATAATAGCCTGACGTAACGAGCCAATACCTGATGAATTGGTATTAGTAACAATAATTGAATTAAAACTATTTGATGATTTATATTTTAATTCATTATACAAATATTGTTTTCCAAATCGATGATTTGAAATTGAATTTGTATTTGAAAAGATATGAGCAAATGCAAAAACAATGAAAACTAATGATAATATTAATTTTTTTGCTTTCATTTTAATAATAAATAACTAACATTCTATTATTATCAAAAAAGATACCTTTTCGATTAATAAATAGATATTGAAACATAAATATCATATTATTAGTTAAATATGATTATCTACTTGTCTTTTTATTTTAAAAAGTTCAATAAAATTGTCCCAAAAAGAAACATAATAATTAGAT
>CAZYEM010000215.1:666-7172 GCA_964646395.1 uncultured Bacteroides sp. | reverse complement strand
TAAAATCCGCAAGGATTTTTATTAGTGCTTTATTAAATGATAGTTATGGATTTTTGCTGTCATTTAATTATTTTATAAAATTTGCGTAATTCGTGTAATTCGCGGGCAATAAATTTTTTATTTGCGGATTTAAGGTAGCTTTATATTCAAACCAAAACTTATTTTTTTTGTTATTACTCACAAATTTATAATAACAGAATATAATGAACAACGCAATATTTAACTTCGAACAACCCGTAAACGAAACAGTAAAAAGCTATGTTCCAGGCAGCACCGACAGAAAACTTTTAGTTGCTGAAATGGATAAGCTAAGTGCTGAGGTAATGGATATACCAATAATTATTAATGGAAAAGAAATAAGAACCGGAAACACAGGAAAAGTGGTAATGCCGCACAATCATCAGCATGTATTGGCTATCTATCACAAAGCTGGCGAAAAAGAAGTACAAATGGCTATTGATGCCGCACTGGAAGCCCACAAAAAATGGGAAGCCACTTCATGGGTCGAAAGACTTTCTATTTCTTTGAAGATTGCCGAACTTATAAGCAAAAAATACCGTCATCTGCTTAATGCAGCCACTATGCTCGGACAAGGGAAAAATGCGTATCAGGCAGAAATAGATGCTGCTTGCGAAACCGTTGACTTCTTACGTTTCAATGCTCACTACATTTCCGAAATCTATAACGAACAACCACATTCAGAACAAGGTATTGTTAACCGTATAGAATATCGTCCGCTGGAAGGATTTATTTTTTCGGTAACTCCTTTTAACTTTACAGCTATTGCTTCAAACCTCAACCTGGCTCCTATTTTAATGGGAAACACTGTTGTTTGGAAACCAGCAACCACCTCTTTACTTTCCAATTACATTCTGATGAAGATATTTAAAGAAGCCGGTTTGCCCGATGGTGTTCTTAATTTTATTCCCGGACAAGGTAGCCTGATAGGTAACATTGTTGTAAAACATAAAGACCTGGCAGGGTTACACTTTACTGGTTCAAGTTCTACTTTCAACCATCTTTGGAAAGGAGTAAGCGAAAACATAGGAAAGTATAAATCATATCCTAAACTTATAGGCGAAACCGGTGGTAAAGATTTTATTTTTGTTCATCCTTCAGCTCGCCCACAAGAAGTTGCAACAGCAATTGTGAGAGGAGCTTTCGAATATCAGGGACAGAAATGTTCGGCAGCATCAAGAGCCTATATTCCTGAATCACTTTGGGAAACTATCAACCAGCGTATTGCTGGCATGATGGAACAAATTACGGTTGGCGATGTAAACATTTTCAGCAATTTTGTTAATGCTGTAATTGATGAAGCCAGTTTCGACAACTGCATGAGCTATATCGACAAAGCAAATAAAGCCGATGATGCTAAGGTTATTTATGGTGGAAAAGGTGATAAATCCATAGGTTATTTTGTTGAACCAACGATAATCCTCACCCAAAATCCACATTTTATAACAATGGAAGAAGAAATCTTCGGACCTATTATGACTATTTATGTTTACAAGGATGAAGACTTCGAAAAGACATTGCATATATGCGACCAAACTTCTCCTTATGCTTTAACGGGATCTATATTTTCGGCTGACAGGGAAGCACTTAACTTTGCTTGTGGTATTCTGAAATATGCAGCCGGAAACTTTTATTTCAACGATAAACCATCCGGAGCTGTGGTAGGTCAACAACCATTTGGAGGTTCAAGAGCTTCGGGTACCAATGATAAATCGGGAAGTCATCTTAATCTGGTTCGCTGGACCAATCCCAGAACTATTAAAGAAACCTTGCTTCCTCCAACAGATTTTAAATATCCTTTTATGAAAGAGGATAAATGCCATTAATAGATGATAAAGTATTCTGATTAAGATTACTTAATGCATTCAAAAGAAAAGGGAAATAATAGTTTTTTCCCTTTTCTTTTGAATACTGCTTTACAACTGTAAAAATATATTTTAACGGGACTTATAAAAGTATAACGGAGTATTATTAATTGATATGGAAGAAAAAAAATTATAGCAGGCTGCTATTTATTGTAATATTGAAATGCTAAAGCAAATACCTCAACGGTAGCATCAACCATTCAACCAGTTTCTCTATTAGCGGACGGCTTTCCCATTTTTCGTAATCGAAACTTTCGCAATCTATCATTGTTTTGGAAATATGTTCCCTGATTGCCAGATTTGTTTTTTCGTGGCTGCCAACCAAAGCAATCTCATATTGATACCTGAAACTCCGATAATCAAAGTTAGGTGAACCTATCGAAAAAATCTCGTTGTCAATCAATAAACATTTAGCATGTAAATTATTGGGTGTGTAAAACAATATTTCTACCTTTCTTTTATAAAACATACCCAGGTATTTATTGCGTAAGATATCCACAATTTTAACATCCGAGTTTTTAGGAACAATAATTTTAACATCAACACCTCTTTCGCCGGCATCCATCAATGCTTTACGCAATTTAAAACCAGGCAGGAAATAAGGTGTTTCAATCAATATCTCTTTTTTTGCCCGCATTATCAACTCCGTATATTTTTTCCGGATGCGTTGATGGTAAATGGATGGAATATCCTGAATAATAAGAAAATCCCCTAATCGTATGTTTTTCTTGAAAGCAAACTTATTAAAATGATATTTACGATAAATCTTCAGACTTTCCTTAAAGGATTTCTTGAAATAATAATTTATTTCTCCTTCTATTTTTAAAACGGATTCGCGCCACAATAAACTGTAAGCCGAATAATTAGAAGAACCTATATAGGTAATATCATTGTCGATAAGCAATAATTTACGGTGATTACGCCGATGATTTTTAGTAAACAGGTCTAAGAAGAATTTAAATTTCTTAAAATACTTTACGGTACCTCCATTCAGAATTATTGAAGAAAAGAAAGATTCAGAAGCAGATGTTCCCCACGAATCAACCAATACTTTTACATCCACACCTTGTTTGCATTTGGCAGCCAAAGCATCACGGAATTTAATCCCGATTGCATCTTCATTAATACGATAAGTTTCAAGATATACAGAATGTTTGGCAGCTTCTATGTCTTTAAGCATAGAAGTATATAACAAAAGGTTGTCGTCGAAAAGCTCTGCGTTTTTGTACATACAGCCAATTTTACTGATATTTATCGTTATTTAAAAACAATATTGTAAAAACAATGAATACTTAAGATTTTATAAAGCTCCGTCAAATTGTTTTAAAAACCGCACATCGTTCTCGAAGAACAACCGCAAATCTTTAATTCCATATCTTAACATGGTAATGCGTTCGATACCCATTCCGAATGCAAAACCGGTATATTCAGTACTATCAATACCGCAATTGTCGAGAACATTCGGATCTACCATTCCGCAACCGAGTATTTCGACCCAACCGCTATATTTGCATATATTACAACCTTTGCCTCCACATATTGTACAGGAAATATCCATTTCAGCAGATGGTTCTGTAAACGGGAAATAGGAAGGACGAAGCCTTATCTGTGTGTTTTCTCCAAACATTTCTTTTGCAAAATAGAGTAACGTCTGTTTAAGGTCGGCAAAGGATACATTTTTATCAATATAAAGCCCTTCCACCTGATGAAAAATACAATGAGCACGGGCAGAAATGGCTTCGTTCCTGAATACCCTTCCCGGGAAAATAGCCCTGATGGGTGGTTTGCTTTTTTCCATCATTCTTACCTGTACCGATGAGGTATGTGTACGCAATGCTATATCGCCGTTTTCAGCAGATTTTTCAATAAAAAAAGTATCCTGCATATCTCTTGCCGGATGTTCGGGTGGAAAATTCAGTGCAGAGAAATTATGCCAGTCGTCTTCTATTTCCGGACCTTCGCTTACTACAAAACCTATTCGCGAAAATATACTTATTATTTCGTTACGCATAACCGAAAGCGGATGACGTGCTCCTAATTCTGCAAAATCAGCAGGCATGGTTAAATCCGTTTCTGCATTTGATTCTGATGACGATTGAAAGTTCTCCTTAAATTCATCAAATTTCTGCTGTGCATTATTTTTCAAATCATTAAGCATTACACCCATCTCTTTTCTAAGTTCGGGTGCTACCGTTTTAAAGTCAGCAAAAAGATCCTGCAAAACTCCTTTTTTACCAAGGAATTTTATTCTGAATTGTTCCAGATGATCCTGACTTTCGGCTATAAAATCAGCAATTTCAGCGTTTAAATGTGCAATTTTCTCTTTCACAGTTATATTTTTTTGAAATGCAAAGTTAGCGAAAAACTTAATAAAGTTCTTAAAGTTTATAAAGATTATATATTGAATTTTATTATCCGTTATAGAATTACTGAAGAGATTTATCACAGGCATTCTGTCTGAAATGCCGTTATAGATTCCTCTTTTTCTATTGAATCCTGAAAATAAAAGATTCAAGAGCTGCTATGGTAACCCTGGTTTTGCCAAGTCCATTATTCACATACAGCATTGTAGTAACGTTATGGAATAACTGATCCGTTAAGCTGTATTCTCCCTCATTTAAGCCCCAGGTTTTAATAATATCGGGTGGTATCTGCAAATCGAAACCAAAAGTATCACCTGAATGGAAATTACAGACGATAATCAGTTTTTCATCATCCGAATAACGGACAAATGAAAAAACATGGTTATTATAATACGGAGTATATGCGCGGTTATGTCCATGTATTTCCCTGTAATTACCCATCAGGGCATTACTATTGATCGTGAACTGAAGCAATTGTCTGTAAAAATTCCGCAATTCTTTTTCTTCGGGTAATAGCATACCACCATCAAACTTTTTGTTGTTAAGCCAGCGTTGATGACTTGGAACTCCCACATAATCGAATATCGAAGTACGGGAAGCGGATCCAAATCCGGCATTTTCGGCAGCAGCTTCACCAACTTCCTGTCCAAAATATATCAATGTTGGCGAAGTGCTGATGCAAGCCGAAACAACCATTGCAGGTTTTCCCTTTTGAGCATTTCCGGCAAACTCCCAACTGGCAATCCGTTGTTCATCGTGATTTTCCAGAAAATGCAACATCTGATGTTCAATGTCTGCCAAGCCATTTTGGATGGCAGCAATGCTATCTGTATTTCCATGTCCCTGAATAATTCCCTTGAGCGTATCGTACATTTCCACTTTATCATACAGATAATCCATTTTCCCCAGATGAATATAATTCCTGTATTCAGCAGGATTATAAACTTCTGCCAGTAGAAAGGCATCGGGATTTTTCATCTTAATAGCTGAATTCAAATAGCTCCAGAACTCGACGGGCACCATTTCTGCCATATCGTATCGGAATCCATCCACTCCCATATCAAGCCAGTAAAGTGCAATATCCTTCATTTTAAGCCAGGTGTCGGGCACTGATTTCCCAAGCCAGAATGCATAATGTTCTTTAAAATCCTTGTTGTAATAATCTGCTGGTAAAGAATCGAAATCTTTGAAACCATCGGGATTTACACCATAATTTAATTTAACGGTTTCGTACCAGTCATAAAAATGAGGTTGCGATAAACGGGAGTTGTTACCAGTCCATTTTGCAGGAAACTCAGTAAATTTCACATCTGATAACGGATGCTTTTCTCCACCCAGCGGTTTATAATCATGCAACCATTCGGGAACGGCAAAACTTTCGCCCGGATTGTAATAAAAATTATTGTTTCTGCTGTAAGTAACTGTTCTATCGTCATTGGCACCAAAATCAGAAACTCCCTCCCTGTTTGATTTCCCTTTGTAGTTGCGTGCAACATGATTAGGCACAATATCGATAATTGCTTTCAACCCATTAGAATGGGTACGCATGAGCAGTTCGGTAAATTCATGTAATCGCTCAGCCGGATTTACAGCCAGATCGGGATTTACATTATAGTAATCCTTAATGGCATAAGGAGAACCTGCACGTCCTTTTACCACATCGGGATGGTCGTTGCCAATGCCAAACGAAGTATAATCGTTGCATAATGCATGGTGCAAAATACCGGTAAACCAGATATGTGTAACACCAAGATTCCTGATTTCCTGCAATGCCTGATTGCTGAAATCATTAAATTTGCCGATGCCATTTTCTTCTATTCTGCCCCAAGGTTTGTTTGTTGTAATTGTATTCCCGAATAATCGGGTAAAAACCTGATAAACCACTTTCTTTTTTAACTGCATATCCCGTTGTTTTTTTTAAGCATGTTGTGCTGTAAAAATAGATAGAAATATTGAAATGTGCAATAAATTTTATTTTACCAACATCAGTGATTCTTATTATCGAATTTAACCCGAATATTCTATTTCAAAAACCCCGTTTTATCAGCCCGAAAAAACATCGGATACTTACCCCCCCTTAAAAAACATATCTAGTTTTCTATATGTATAAAATGGATAAATAATGCTTTTTTTTCGCCTCTTATGTATTGGGAAACTAGGTGATTGAAAATGAAAGTGAAATGAAAATGAAAAATTAACAATTTTAAGACGTAAACTTCAAGATTTGGAACAAGAGTATGAGGGGCTTGATGATAATGAT
>CAZYEM010000215.1:0-656 GCA_964646395.1 uncultured Bacteroides sp. | reverse complement strand
ATTTTCAAAAGAAAAACTTTTCATAAATGTCGTATTTTTATTTGCCATTTTTCCGACTATAGGACAATAATAAATAGAGGGATTTCTGTTTTGCAGGAGTTGAACAAAAGATGTTACAGAACCCAACTCTGATAATGGAATTATTTAAGGAAAGTTAACCTGAATCTAATCCGGTGATGGAAATGCCTCGGGAATGTTTACCCGATGTATTACCGGCGGTGGAAATGCCTCAGATAAGTTTACCTGATGCACTTCTGCTGCTGGAAATGCCTCAGGAATGTTTACCTGATGCATTTCTGGTGGTGGAAATGCCTCAGATAAGTTTACCTGATACATTTCTGGTGGTGGATATGCCTCAGGAATGTTTACCTGATGCATTTCCGGTGGTGGATATGCCTCAGGAAAGTTTTTCGGGCATTGTTTCATATATAGAGTGCTGTAAATGTGATTGTAAACAGATAACTACATTTTGAATACTAATCACAAATATTATAATTTATCACTATTTTAAAAATTTAATATCAAAAAATGACTTTATAACAATTAGTAAAAAACGATTTTGAAAACATCAAGGTAAGTATTGCAAGAAAAAAAATGTTTGTTGCAATTAATTGCAGCCAATATGCCAAAGGAAATTATAATTGTATTATCTTTGA
>CAZYEM010000214.1:0-7198 GCA_964646395.1 uncultured Bacteroides sp. | reverse complement strand
CACTCGAAAAATGCCTAGTCACAAATAGGAGTAGAGCATTTCCACTCGAAAAATGCTTAGGCACAAATTGGAGTAGTGTATTTCCACTCGAAAAATGCTTAGTCATAAATGAGAATAATATTTTATAAACAATTAGTAATTAAATTGTAATCTGGAAATATTGTTTACAGGTTTTATATTTTATACATAATTAATTAATAACAGATGTTTTTGATTATAAATGTGTATTATAATCGTATAATTTATATAAATCAAAGTGAATATAATAAAGCATTTGACTTTATTGTAATAAAAAACGAGGTTGACTATATATAGCCAACCTCATTTAAAATATATTTAGAAATAATTAGCTTGTTTATTATGGATATAATGCTACAATGCCATTTGTAAGATTAACGTCAATAGCAACTAAGTCGGATAAATCAACAACGCCGTCACCATTAAGATCATATACAACATAAGCAACAGTACCATTGGTTAAATCTGTATCCATTTCAACTAAATCAGACAAATCGATAACTTCGTCCTGATTAACATCACCTATAAAAAATGCAAACAAACCGGGACTAACCTCGATCTGATTATCACCAAAAGCTTTTGATGCAGCAATGCTAAAATCATAGTTAATTGGCGAATTGGTAAACCCAAGTGGAATTTCGCTCCAGGTTTGAATACTGTTACGATGCTTAATTACAATATAGTACGAATCGCTCAAGCTCGAAGGAATTGTAACCGAACAGCTGCCATTGGTATATAACATCTGATTTGTAAAGGTAGCATGAACTATTGAAGTATTTACAGCATCTCGAAGTTCAACTGTAATCACATCAGCAATGGTTGATCCCCAATGATCGCCCATTTCATCCTGTGCTGGTCTCATATCAACACCATTAAATAATCCTTCCAGAAATAATGTAAGATTAAGTGTTTTAGAAGCAATATATTCATCAGCACCAATAGTTGGGAAAAATCCTCTAATTTGTCCATCAATATCATCGGTTACTTCTGGCACTGTTGCAGCTATCTGAGTCAATGCAGGATTATTTATATGTAAATTCATTGTTGAATCGGTAAATTGAGGATATACTGAAACAGAATAGGCATCTCTTCCACTTGCCGCCTGATAAGCAGCTAAATCTATTCTTAAAGCTCCCCAATAAACCAGATTACTTCCAGTAGAAAATAAACAATTGTAATTGCTGGAGTCTATTGTTGTAGAACTGAAGTAGGCAGCATATCCTCCTTTTGTATTAGAGAATATATTATTAAGCAACTGAGTTCCCGTAGTTGTTCCGGTATTATAAAAAGCAACATTGCTTGATACAGTTGCTGATCCCTTGGTAATACTTATTGAATTATAGAAATACTTAGTGTTCTTTGTATTTGTATTGTAAACACCATAAACAGTGCCTGTTCCATTTGACTGAGCAATAAAGTTATTGGCAAATAATCCACTGCCTGTAGTGTTATTATTATAATACATATAAACACCATAATTAGTACCACTTCCATTTCCTCTCAGATAAATCTGATTTTTAGTGATTGTTGCATTATCATTATAATAAGAACTCAATCCATATTGAGCAGATGCATTTGCTCTGTTCAGCAAATAATTATTGGTAATTGTAGTATTGTTTTGATAATAGGAATAAATACCGTAATAAAAGAAATCAATTAATGTATTATTTCTGATAATATTATTGGATTCTTTAACTGTAGTACCTGTACCTGATAAGAATATACCATAATAGCCATTCCTAATAATATTATTTTCAATAACGATATTACTGTCAATACTTGTTGCTGAATAAATACCAGCTGAGGTAGTTGCTGTACCGGTTGCAGAACTTTCAATTACATTATTGGCAATATTTACAAAATTAGTTCCGCCAAGCATATCAATGGCTCTTCCAAAAGTTACACCTCTGTTTTGAATTGTAAGATTTTTAATAGTAATGTAATCTGTTCCATTCAAACGCATAATATAGTTATCAGTTGCAGCTAAAGATGAGTCGCTGATAACTACAGAAGTACTGTCCATATTTTCTGACTGGAAAGTTATTCCTTTGGAATCATCTGCTCCAATTATCTGATTGATAATTACCTTTTCTTTATAATTGCCTGGTTGGATATTGAAAATAACATTTCCACCGATTCCAACTGTATTCAATAGATTTACAGCCTGATTTACAGTAGAAAAATCTGCACCTGAAGCACCGATTGTGAAATTTCCAATTAAGTTTACAATAAGACTGCCATTAGCAGTATCATTTATTGCATAATTATCAACCGATCCGTTTGGATTGTACGACCATGCCTGTATTTCAAATACACCCGGTAAGTTTGCTGTATAATTGGTAATACTAAATATAGCAGAAGTATCACCTCGTACAATATTTCCAGTCCATGTATAAGGTGTTTGTACAACTCCGTTTATTGACCATCCGATAGTAGCAGAAGTTAAATTATTTAAACCATAGTTTTTTATTCTTGCATTAATTGCAACAGAAGAACCTTGATTAACCGATATGGAAGGTAAAATTAGATTAGAAATACCAGCATCAACAGCAGGGAAATTAGAAATCATAGCTTTTATTGGAATTCTGTTACTTTCACATCCAATTAGGCTTCCTCCACCCGAACTGCCTGACATTCCCAGATTAGCTGTTCCAAAAGTTCCTGTTGTACTATTAATAAAGTCTGATAAATTATTATTGTCGTAATTCTGTCTAACAATAAAATTATTAGCCGGATCAACTACTCCATCACCACTCCAATTGCTTCCAATTGTTATTGGATGTCCATTAATTGTAGCATTAAAAGCTTGAATATTTGAAGACTTCCATCCCCATGCCAGATAATCAACAATGTTTCCTGAATTATCAATAATCATTGCCCATCCAGTAAAACTTGGATATGCACCTGGATTCCATAATAAATTGCTACCCCAATATTGCCCACCAGCAGATGCATCATCTTTTATCAGCACTTGACCGGCTGTAACACTGTTTCCTAATGTCCACAAATTTGCATTTACAGCATTAATATCAGAATAATTATTACTTACTGCAACAACCCATCCTGTTGTATTGATAGTTGAACCACTAATATTTTGTATTTCAATTCCATCAGGGTCGCCAATATTTATTTCCGTTATTATCAAACCACTATTACCACCACTTAAACTGGCAGAAACCCAATAAGTTGCTGTGTCAAATAATACAGGTGTTGTATAAGTTAAACCGGTATGGAAAAATGCTGTATCAGAGATATTCCGATACCAATTAATAATTGTATCTGAAGGAGCTCCAGGTGTTACATTTAATAATGCTGTATCTGCATAGTTAGAATTTACACTATTAGCAATAGGAGCAAAAGGTACATAGCCTGAAGTAACAGTTTTGCTTGTTGTATCATTTGTCTGAAATGGATCACCTGTTAAACTTGTATATGCGGTAATCAGATAACTTACATCAGCAGTTAAGGCAGGTAAATTTACAAGTGCAGTAAAAGTATAATTTACAGTACTTAAAGGATTTACTATCAGATTTACTGTTTCAGAAACAGGAGTTCCAGCGTCAACTTTATATGAAGCTGTAAAAGGAGTGTTTACTGCAGCAGTTCCTAAATTTGTAAATGAAATTGTAACAGGTTTTGGTCCACTATAGCAGAATTCTTCTTCTGGTGCTGTTATTGCCAGAATTTTCAGATCGTTTAATGGAATAAGAACCTGAATCTTTGCAGTATCGGTAAAAATACCGCATGATGTATTGTAACTGGCAACATAGTTGTACATGCCATTTAATGTAAATGGTCCTACAATCGTATCAGGATTGTTATGGCTGAGTACAGTGCCATCCAAGCTCCATGTAAAGCCAGTTAAACCACCTGGTGTCGGAAGAGTTACACCGGCATTTAATGTATTAGGATTCTGAGGAGAAACACCTGAATTAATCCAATTGGTAGCGTCTTTTGTATAAGGACCTACCAAACGGTTTCCTGAACTTGAAAGTGCAGGTGTATTTCCCGACCAATCAGCAGGTGTAACACCCGCTGCTACAGGAAATGTGAAAGTACCATATACAACTACATCAACTAATGCATCATTGGGTGATTTTATAATATAACCCTGAGCTGTTGTTGAAGATAATGATGTAGTATTACCTAAATGATAATAATAGTTAGATGGACTTGGAACACTACTTCCTAACTGACCTGTTGCTATAATACAAGTACCTGCAGGACTTAAAACGGTACCACTACCAAGTGTCCATGAACCTAACAATGCACTTGTACCCCAGATTTCAATTTTATGACCTGATAAATCGGAACCAGGGACTCCGGTAATTTCAACATAATCATCGGCTATCAAATAAGCTGGCCATCCAGCAGTAGGTGCGCCTGTAGTTGTTTTGTATTGAGCTATTTCTGAAAAGAAATAGTCGCCTCCTGGAAATAAATTAGAATTTACTGTTAATGGTACTTGGGTTGTATTGTTTATTATCAATGCATTATCTGGTTGTACATTAAAGTTGAAAATCGGTGCAGTTACAGTTGAAGCATTTGTAATAGTATCATTCAGTTGATTTAAATTTGTATTATTGGCATCAAGATATGCTAATGATAAATTGTAATTTCCAGCTAAAGACATATTTACACCATCTTCGCCAATGGTTAGTTGATCGTTTACAGCAAGAGTACCATTGTTAATAGTAATTATACCAGATGAATTAACAGGTCCTGTAACAAACCATTGAATTGTAAGTGGATCTGTAGAAAAATCAATTAAACTTCCTATAAGATTTTGAATTGTAAAATACAAACTGTCATTTGTATTTAAACATTGGCTAACTCTTACAAGTTCACCATCCAGCAATGCAACATCAGCAGAAACAGGGGTAAATTCAGCAGCCCCCATATCTGTAGGACTATTTCTTGGAAAATCATCAATATCATTAGGAACATCGCTTAACAAGGGACATGAACCATTAATAGCGGGATTACCCGGATACAAATTGTTTACAGAAGTGTATAAAGGATTAACAGAAATAGAGTTTGCATCTTTAGAAGAAGCAGTTCTCCATGCTGTAATATCATTTGTAACAGCTACTGAATTATAATAGCCTAAATTAACTCCTGTTGAATATAAATTATTGTAATCCATAGCAGTTATATAGTTTACAGTAACAGCTGCAGAGGTAATATATACAGCAAGACCTCCGTTTGAATTAACGAAGTTATTATTTTTAACTTCATTATTAGTATAAGTTCCGGTTGTTGCAGAAGTAAAATACATTGCAACACCTGCTGTGGCTGAACCTGCTGCTAGATTAACACTATTATGATATATTTTCTGATAATTGCCATAATATGAATACATTCCATAAGCAGTACCTGTTGATGTTGTAATTGAGATAAAATTATTTGCAATAAGTACCTCTTGTCCGGGAATTCCATCACAATAATAAATATTTAAGCCATAACTTGTTGTAGTTCCTCTTACATATATTTTATTTTTCAATGCAGTTGAAAAATTATCACAATAATACATATAAATACCATATTCTGTAGTTCCGCTACCCTTACCTGTTACAGTATTGCCTTCAATTTTTATGGCATCATGTCCATAAGCATATATTCCATAATTATTAAAGTCAGTAAAAGTATTATTTAAAATACTATTGCCTGTTTCAAGTACTGTAGATGAACCACCATATATATACAAGCCATAAGAACCATATTGTATAAGATTATTTTGTATGGTTGTATTCATAGACATATTGGCTGTTCCAGATTGAAACCAGATGGCAGTATAAGCAGTTCCTGTGGTTGCACCGGTATAACCTATAATTTTATTGCCATAAAGTGTTATAAAATCACTCATCCCAATTCCACTGACAACACAGGCATAAGAAGAAATTGTACCTGTTAGTTTTATTGTCATATTTTTAATACTAATATAATCAGCACCATTAAATTGCAAAACATAATTAGCTGTGGAAGTTGGAGTAAATTGTAAGATTACATCTGAATTAATTCCAGTTGCCGATTGAAAAACAACTGGATTACTTGCTGAAGCTCCGGCAAATTGAGTTAAATTTATTTGCTCAGTATAAGTGCCAGAAGCTACATTAAAGGTAACGCCACCTGTACCCACTCCAACTGTAGCTAAAGCTGTAACAGCAGAAGTAAATGACTGATAATTGGATACTGAAGGTGGTAAAGCACTGTTAATGGTTTTTATTCCCGTTAATGGAAATAATACTTGTCTTCCGGAACCAGGATTGGTAACTGTTGGTGTTTGTGTGCCACCCGCACCTGATAATGTGAAACCGGTACATTCAGCATCTAATATATTTCCTTCTGCAGTTCCGGGTGCAACATCATAAGTTAACCAGAAATAATTATTTCCCGATGCTAAAGTATTATTACTTGATGGTGTAAAAGTAAAAGTGCCATTTGGATTCATTACATCGGAACCAACCTGTAAAGCATTTGAAAATGTAGGACTTTGAGTATAAAATAACTGGGCTTTGGAAATATCAGCTGTATTGGTACTACCATTTGTATTAAATACAACGGATGTTAAATCGAATGGAGTTTGATTGCCAGTTGTATTAACTTTAAGAGCAGCAATAACCTGCTGGTTTTGAATTCCTAATATAGGAGTTGTAATAGGTTGAATAGTTCTTGATGAATCATATACCATTGGTTGGTTAAGGACAGAATAAGTAATTTGTATGTTAGGTCTATGTTTATATCCAGTTGTTGTTGCATTTAAAGTTGCAGGTGCTGAAGTAGTACCAACTGCTCCAATATTATAATTTGCAAACCCATCAGTATATTCCCATGTTACCTTATCTGTAAAAGGATTTCCAGTAACAGCAGAAATATCCCAATGCGTAGCAATTTCCAAACTTCCTCCAGTATATATAATTGGTGAATTTAATGTAAATTCAATCCAACCAATTGCACTAGAAATTGTTTGAGAAGTTGAACTATACACCAACGTATGGCTACTTAAGATAGATGCCCATGTTGTTGTTGTTGATAGAGGGATGGTATTTGAAGTATTTGCCATATAAATCTGAAAAGTTGCAGGTCCAACTGATGCTCCAGCATTTGTTTTATTAAATGCAATCTTCGTAATTGTTGAACCATTACTAATACCGGCAGCCGCCATTTCTGCTGCAGTATA
>CAZYEM010000213.1:4549-7359 GCA_964646395.1 uncultured Bacteroides sp. | reverse complement strand
AAGCAGAAGCTGTAAAATTATAAACCGGATTAGACATTAAGTCCTGAGATGTATTGGTTTTTAAATCCACCAAAGTAATAGCTGAACAATTGAAAGTATTGATACCATCAGCAGTTAATTTGTAATTTGAAGCAGAACCTGCAACAAAACTAACCGGAACCATAACAGCATTATTGTTAATGGTAGGTAATACGTTAGTTGATAACTTATTATTACCAGCATGAGTATATAGCTGTGGTGTTCCGTTTAATCCTGAAAGGAAATTAGCATCAAAATCAGAATCAAAACCATTGGTAGCAGATGCGTCTGTTTTCACAACACTTTCTACGTAAGTATTGTTACCAATACTTGAAGCTGTTAATTTCAAATTTTCAGTTACTGAAGATTTGTTTAACAGATTAGTAGCACTGTGAATTCTGGCAGCAGCTGGTATGGTAATTGAATTTGTTCCAGATATTAATTGAACCAAGAAACCTTGCATAGCAGGAATAACGTCATTAGCACCTAAATCTGTATATGAACCACCACCGTTTAATACTTTAGCGGTAGTATAAACATTAGATAAAGCCCAGTTACCATCATTCCATTTAATAGAAGAAGAAAAAGGATTACCTAATAAATGCCAACCCATAGTATCAGGAACTACATTAAAAGTTTTTGTAAGGTTGCTAAAAGATACATCAGCATCATTTATACTACCTGTAAAACTCTTAGTTGAACTTGCTGCATAAGCTGCCATATAGCCCATTCCTTTTGTAAAGCCAAATGGTGTAATCATATAGTTTTCCCATAAATCTAGAACTTCATTATATCTGAAGAAATCATCACTTCCACCTGGAACAAAATTACCAATGGCAGTATTGCCAACAGGAGAAGAAACAAAACGCCATCCGTCAGTAGCTGAGGTATAAGCAGAAATATAACGTTGAACAGTTGCTGTACCAGCATAAGTTCCATTATTGATAAAAGAACCTGTAGCTGTAGCATCAGATTTAATCAGGAAATTACCGGTAAGACCAAGTGTTTTGCCTGTATTTACTGTTAAAGCAGCACCTGAATTGATAGTTAAATCGCCATTAACATTAACGTCTTCATCAACTAATAAAGGTGTAGTACTGTTTATTATTACATTTCCATTGGATGTATTAGGTTTGTGACCTAAATCCCAACTTGCTCCTGCACTCCAGTTACCACCACCTGCAACAGATGTTATGGTAGCCAGATTACCAGCTGCAGATCCATTTGTCCAAGTAGTACCAATATCAATAATAGTTGGAGTCCTTAGGAAAGAATAGTAACTTTGACTTTGTGAAGTAAGTGTACTTTTGTTGATAACATCAACACTGGTAGAACCACCATTGTAAACAAAGTTAATAGTAAATGCAGTCATATTGTTACATACAACTCCTCCCGGACTAGTCAACCAACTAATTTTAGTTGCTAATTGATTAGGGTATTGAGGAGAAAGTGGAGATAAAGTAAAATTTGCATTTACACCTGGAACGAAACCAGTCCATGCTACATTAAAAGTAGCAGACTGATAGGTCAATACATCTCTGTTGTAGTACAAAACAACCTGCCATGTACCTACATTAGACGAAGAATTAAAAATTACCGGAATACTAACAATATCACCGGGATTTAGTCCGGTTGAATTATTGTTGATTACTACGGATGTTTGACCGAAAGATAAACTTGTTGCAAAAATAAAAATTATTATTGCGGTTTTTTTAATTAGAAATTTAATTGATTTTTCCATATTATATATAATTAATTAATATTCAAAATTAAGGATTCGGAGTAAAATTGGATCCCAAAATATTTCCGTAACAAATCCCTAAGATATTCTGATTTAAATCAGCAGAATTAACAATGATAGTAGGAGTCTCATAAATGAATTCAGGAGCAGTAAAACCTGGTGAAGTTCCAATTGTAACTAAATCATAAAGAGCCAATACATCATCAAAATTAATATCTAAATTTAAATCAACATCACATGCTGCTAATCTTAAGCTGTTTTCTTCTGGTATTGGAGTTCCTGAAACTATATAATCATAAAGAGCCATTACATCATCGAAATCCGAATAATAGTAAGCTCCTGGAGCAGTTATAGTTTCTATAGAATATGTACCATTAGAAGTCCAAAACTCATAATTACCATTAGCATCTGTAATAGTGGAAGCAACAGTTACTAAACCATCTTTTAAATTAACAGTGAAACCAACAAGAGGAACTCTTGGACTTGGATCATTGTTATATTCTAAAATACCAGTAACTTTATACAAAACAGTTACATTAGCCATACCTGATAAATCGCCTGGCAAAGCTGTGCAATTATCATCGGTTAATGTAGCAATTGTATAAGAAGTTGCAATAACAGGAGATACAGAAACTGTAATTGTTGGAGCAGTTCCACTAAATGGAGATCCATCAGATAAAGTACCGCTTATAGTACCTGTACCAGTTACGGTTAAGGTTAATAAAGCACTACTTCCATTATTAATGGCTTGATCACCAGTAATAGAAGCTGTAGGACGAGCATTTACGGTTACGGTTACATCAGCTGTGTTTTCACATCCGTTGCCATCAGTTCCGATTACAGTATAAGTAGCTGTAGCTGCTGGTGCAAAAGCTAATCCATCAGTTACGCCATTATCCCATGCATAATTTAATGCGCCGCCACCGGTTAAGGTTACGGTACCGCCCAAACATACAGCTGTTTCTGTTGTATTGGCTGTTACATTAATAAGTGCAGGTTCTGCATCTATGGTTGCACTTGCTATTGCTGTACATCCATTTGCATCAGTTAC
>CAZYEM010000213.1:0-4449 GCA_964646395.1 uncultured Bacteroides sp. | reverse complement strand
TGTATAGTTATATGTTCCAGCGGTTAAGCCTGTTGTTGCATCTCCACCATAAGTAAATGGTGCTAATCCGTCACAACTTAATAATACTGATCCTGTTCCTCCATTACACAAAATCTGTGTTGGGGTTGCAGTTAGTATGATTGCTGCTGGTGCGGCATCTATGGTTGCACTTGCTATTGCTGTACATCCATTTGCATCAGTTACTGTATAGTTATATGTTCCAGCGGTTAAGCCTGTTGTTGCATCTCCACCATAAGTATAAGCTGGAGTACCATTGCTTGCTAACAAAACAACACTACCTGTTCCTGCGTTACACAAAATCTGTGTTGGAGTTGCAGCCAATGTTGGTAGAGTGTTAATTACAACATTAACACTGCCAGTCATCATTAAAGTAGTTAAGCCTAAAGAAGCTTCAACGGTATAGTTACCTGCGGCAGTTTGTAAACCAAAATTAATTGGGTTACCATCACCTGGAACTAAACCGCCAACATTACCACCATCAAGTTTTAATTGATAGTTGATACCTGTTTGAGATCCATCTAAGCCTACAAGTTCACCTGTTCCGCCGGCACAATAATCTCCACCGCCGGTGACATTGAAAGCAGTAATAGGAGCATTATAATTAACGCTTCCATTAATCCAGTTTGCAATTAAAGGAGCTCCAACTGCATCAGCAAGAGAACCTGAATTTGAATTAAACGTAGTGAAATAAACAGGAACATTATAATTACCTGCACCACCGATAAAGTTAAATTTCAAATCAAGAAACTTACCATTAACAAGTGTGTTTGCAGGAAATGCATCACTCCAGTTTATTATGACTGTATTTGAGTTATAATCCTGACTTACTATAATACCTGGTTTCTGAAGATTTTCAACGCCAGTATAAGTAAGCTTGGTATTATCAAAATTAACATACATTGTTGCAGCATTTACATTTCCGGTAATACCTGAAAGCATTACAGGAACTGAAACTGTTGAATTACCTGGTGTTAAATCAGTATTTTCAATAGTAACATCAATGCTGGTTGAAGGTTGAACAAAAGATCCATTTGTGAAGGTAACAGGAATAATTGCTCCCGAAGCAGCAGCTATTTCATTCAATCCGGTAAATACAAGATTACCTGAACCACCGATATAACTGAATAACAAATTAAATCCGGTTATATTAACTCCATTCTGATTACTCCATGCCAGATTAATAACTCCATTGTTTGCACTGGAAACCAAACCGGTTAAACCGTTAGTACCAATAAAATTCAATTTAGTATTATCATAGGCAATATTCATAGAAACAGCTCCCTGATTTACAGGAAAACCTGAAAATGAAACAGGAACAATAGTAGCACCACTAAGTTCGCCAACAACTGCATCAGCAATATCAACTATTGCAGCAGAAGGGCCTTGTGTAATACCACCATTATTAAATGTAACAGGAATAGGAGTACCACTTCCATTAGTGATTTCGTTGAATCCTACAAAATTAACATTAGAAACTCCACCTAAATAATTAAACAACAATTTAAAAGTTGTTGAATTTAAATTAAAAGGTGTAGTATTTGACGATGCTATACTGATAACTCCGTTAGAAGCATTAGCAGTTGTAGCAGGTATAGTTCCAATAAACTGAAGAGCACTGCTGTTATAACTGATGTTAAAACTGACAGCACTGGCTGTAGTTGGGAAACCTGCAAATATAATAGGTAACTCATTCACATTACTCCAATCACCGGCTTTTGTATCTATAGTAGCAGTTGTACTTAAAGTAGGCTGCGTAATAGCACCATTGGTGAAAGTAGTTTGAATAAGAGTACCGATTGCATTTGAAATCTCACAACCCTGATTAAAGGTAAGATTGCTGTTTCCACCAGTGTAGTTGAATTTTAGTTTGAAACCAATACCATTTACTGATTGAGCAGGAACATTAGACCAGGCAAGTTTTATTTCATTTCCAACAACGTTGTATGTAATACCACTTGTAATTCCAGCATAAGTAATTCCTGTAAAAGTTGCAACAGTTGGATCAAATCCGATATTCATTGTAATAGCACCTATAGAATTAACAGTTGTAAAATCGATAAGATTTACATCTACATCCATATTGCCATAACTACCAACTACGGTTGAAATACTTGCAACCGGAGGTGTTGTCAGAGGTGGTAAACTCGCAACAGTTCTACCAACAACATTTGTTATTGCCAGCAGAAGAATTGATATATATAAGATTATTTTTTTCATACTAAAAGATGTATTAAATTAATGTATAAACTTTAATTAAATAAAGGGAAGAGCATACAAAAGATGCTCTCCCTTTATTAAAAGAATTTATTTGGTTCTCACCAATTTAATAACCTTTTTGTAATTTGAAGTTTGTCCATTAATGATAAGTTCACATGTATATACTCCAGAAGGTAATTCTGTTGTATTTAAGTTATATGTATAATTACCTGCAGCTTTATTTTCATCCACCAATACATTGATTCTTTGTCCAACAGCATTGTAAACAGTAAGTGTAACACTTCCTGATTCAACTAAGTTGTAATTGATTTCTGCATTGTTTTTGAATGGATTAGGATAAACGCTGATATTATTGGTTTTAGAATCAGTTTGAATACTATTAACTTTTAATGAACCAAAATCTAAGATTTGTCCATTTGCGTTAGCAAATTCTGTATTATCAGTAAAGCTGAATATATCAGTTGTACTGCTAATTGCATCTTTTACTCTTACAGTTAAAGTTAAAAGAATATCATTGGCCTGTAAGTTGGCAGCATTAGCATTTGCCCATGCGAACATTACTTTACCGTCAACGATATTGTATTCAAATCCACTTAATTGTGAATTAACAGCAGTTACATTAACAAGCTTGTTGTTATATAATAAATCCAAGGTAACAGCACCTAAGTTTAATACGTCACTTACTCTGATCGGTACTTCAATTTCACTGTTGTAATTAGCAAGGCTTACACCATCTTTTTGTAAATTGGTATAATTAACAGCTTTTGCACCTGTAACAGGTACATAAGAACCATTAACATCACCGGTAGCTAAAGCAAGGATATTATATGTCATATTTCCAGCAAGAATTACACTACCTGCACTATATACCCAATCACCTGCTGCAAAAGAACTAACTAATCCAACAGTACGTAATTGTAATAACAATGCATCAGTAGCAGTAATTGAAGATGATGCATTTGCATCAGCTGCTGTTGAATAACCAAGTCCTAATAGACTTGAACCTACAACATGAAGTTTAATCAATAAAGCATCAGTTGCATTTACACCACCCCATGGTTTAGTAGAAGTAGCCTGAACAGTATAATTACCAGCATTCAGATTGTTGAATTCATAGTAACCCAAAACCGGAATAGGATTCATTGGATCTGTTTCGTCAATTCCTGAAGCAGTAGTTGTAGTAGCTACAACAGTAGTGCCTTGTAACAACTTTATTGTAACACCATTTAATGGAGTGCCAAATGCATTGAAATAAGAAAGCTGACCAGATAATTTATAAGAACCAGGAATTGGTAATTGAGTAACATCTATGCAAGTTGTTCCTTGGCAATAGAATTCAGAGAATTCAGTTACACAAACAGAACTTGGACAATCCTGACATGGAGCCCAATCCCAGTTAACTGTAATTGCATTAGTACCCTGACCAGTTGCGATAGAACCACCAACAACAGTCCAATTATAGGTATGACCTGCTGTGAAAGGAACAGAATAAGAAGAAGAAGCAGTATTGGTTATTACAGAAACCGGTCCGGTAATTACAGGAATTGGTTTAGCATGAACAGTTACATAGTATTTAGCTGTAGTAGTTTTACAACCTGTAACGGTATTTGTTTTGGTTAGTTGTAACCAACCTTGTGTACAGTTACAATCCCAAACAACAGATACTTGTGAGCCATAAGGGTCAATAAGAGAAATAGTTCCACCGGAAATAGACCATTGGAAAGTGTATAAAGGACCATCATTTACATCTGCATCGGTATCCCAATAGGTAATTGATTCACCGCAACATACAGAAGTAACACCAGCAATAACAGGAGTTGGAGGAGGATATAAATTAGTAATTGTTGCTGAAGTAGAAACTGTACATCCGTTAGCATCAGTTACAGTTACCATATAAGTACCAACACCTAAGCCAGTAGCTGTTGCAGTTGTCTGAACAGGAGTTGTAGCCCAAGCATAAGTATATGCACCTGTTCCACCAACTGCTGAAGCAGTAGCTGTTCCATTTGTGCTTTCCAAGCAGTTTACATCTGTTTTAGTTGTAGATGCTTCTAATAAGTCTGGTTGAGTTATAACTTGAGATGTGGTTACAGTACATCCTTTAGAATCAGTAACAGTAACAGTATAAGTACCTATAGCAAGACCTGTTAAGTCTTCTGTAGTTGCTGAATTGCTCCAAGCATAGCTATAAGCGGTTGTTCCACCACCTAC
>CAZYEM010000212.1:0-7414 GCA_964646395.1 uncultured Bacteroides sp. | reverse complement strand
TCATGGCATCAGGAGTAATCCCTCAGATTTCAGCCATATTCGGACCTTGTGCCGGAGGAGCTGTTTATTCTCCCGCATTAACAGATTTTATTTTTATGACCAAGAAGAATAGTTATATGTTTGTTACTGGTCCTAAAGTAGTTAAAACTGTTACTGGAGAAGTTGTAACTGATGATGAATTAGGAGGTGCTTCTGTACATGGTTCAAAATCAGGTGTTACTCATTTCGTTACTGAAGATGAACAGGAAGGTATCCTGATGATTCGTAAATTATTAAGTTATTTACCTCAAAATAATCTGGAAGAAGCTCCTTTAGCACCATGCGATGATCCAATCAACCGCCTGGAGGATTCTTTAAACTATATTATTCCTGAAAATCCAAATAAACCTTATGATGTAAAAGATGTAATTCATGCTATTGCTGATTATAATGAATTTGTAGAAGTACATCGTAACTATGCTCCAAATATAGTAATCGGGTATGCACGTTTTAATGGTGTTTCTGTTGGTATAGTTGCAAATCAGCCAAGTTATCTTGCTGGTGTACTCGACATTAATGCAAGCCGTAAAGCAGCCAGATTTGTCAGATTCTGCGATGCTTTTAATATACCGGTTCTTACTTTAGTTGATGTTCCCGGGTTTTTACCTGGTACAGCTCAGGAGTATGGTGGTATCATTACAAATGGTGCAAAATTACTGTATGCTTATGGTGAAGCTACAGTTCCTAAAATTACTGTAATCTTGCGAAAAGCTTATGGTGGTGCTTATGATGTAATGAGTTCAAAGCACTTACGTGGTGATATTAATTATGCATGGCCAACAGCTGAAATTGCAGTTATGGGACCTAAGGGTGCAATTGAAGTATTAAACTCTAAACAAATCGCTGCTATTACAGATCCGGTAGAAAGAGAAGAATTTATCCGTAAAAATGAACAGGAATATAAAGATAAATTTGCAAATCCTTATAATGCTGCAAAATACGGTTATATTGATGATGTAATTGAGCCACGCAACACCCGATTCAGAGTAATTCGTGCATTACAGTCATTGGCTACAAAGAAGGATGTAAATCCTCCGAAAAAACATGATAATTTACCTTTATAATAACCAAATACATAATAAAGTTTATTAAAATGAATAAAAATAAATTGTATTTAGGTTTAATCATAATCTTTATATCAGCATTTTTTTCAAAAGCTTATGCAATTGAAGAAAAAGTTGTATTAAAAACAGATTCTGTAATCACAATAGAAAAAACCATTACACAAAACCTCATCAAGCAGGGCGGAAATGGAATTCAACCACAGAATATGATTTATGATGAAAAAAACAAAGTGTTCTACGTAATCAATGTGAACAATAATTCATTGGATATTATTGATTATTCTAATATTGATTCTTTAAAAATTATAAGTAAAATTGATTTATCCCCTTATGGGAAAACTCCTGTAGCATTAGCTTTTGCAGACAAAAAAATTACTGTTGCTATTCAAAATGAATTTGCAATTGATAGTGGAAAAGTTGTATTTTTCCATGCTAATGGAAATTTTATTAAAGAATTTGCTGTTGCTCCTAATGTTACTGGAATTGCATTTGATGAGGCTGTTAAAAAAGTTTATGTATCACATTTTTATAAATTAGGGTATAAAATTAATGTAATTGATTATTCGAATGGAGTTGAAAATCTCACTGATGATAATCTTAGAACATTAACTTATGAAAAAGAAAAAGCTGCTGATTCATTTATTTTAATAGATCCAACAGGAATTGGAATGACCATGATTGCAATGAGTGTTGTATTCGTTGCTTTAATTCTTTTGTATTTGGTTTTCAAGTACATTGGAAAATTAAATACTTCTCACAGTAAGAGAAAGTCATTAATTAAACAAGGAAAGATTGAAGAAGCTTCAAAAATAAGCGAAGATGCTCCCGGAGATGTGTATGCTGCTATTGCAATAGCTTTACATTTGTACCAAACACAGTTACATGATGAGGAAAATACCGTAATTACTATGGAAAAGGTAGCAAGAAGCTATTCTCCATGGAGTTCAAAAATTTACGGCTTACGTCAATACAATAAAAATTAGTTCTTTATTTAGCAAATAAAATTACAATGAAAAAATTCAAATTTACAATAAATGGCAATCAATACGAAGTTGATATTAACGGTATTGAAGAAAATATTGCACAAATAGAAGTTAACGGTACTCCTTATGAAGTTACTTTAGACAGAGAAATAAAACAAACGAAAACACCAAAGTTGATGCGTTCTGTTTCAATTCCATCTACAGATTCTCATCCTTCAGTTGCAAAAACAAGTAGCCCTTCAGCGCCTAAAGGCGGAGGAAACATTAAGTCTCCACTTCCGGGTGTAGTTCTTGATATCCATGTACGAGAAGGTGATATGGTAAAAGCAGGACAAAAACTTTTAACCTTGGAAGCTATGAAAATGGAAAACAACATTGAATCTGATAAAGATGGAAGAGTTGTTTCATTAAAGGTTGGAAAAGGCGATAATGTAATGGAAGGTGATATATTAATTATAATAGGAGAATAAGTTTATGGAAAATTCTCATGGATTTCTTTCTTTTTTTATTGACCACATGCAGCAATTCTTTGAATATACTGCTTTTGCTAACTTTACGTTGGGTCATGTAGTAATGATTTTAGTTGGTCTTGCTTTTATTTATCTTGCCATTGCCAAAGAATACGAACCTATGCTGTTAATTCCTATTGGATTCGGGATTTTAGTTGGAAACGTACCTTTTTTCCCGGGACTTCAAATTGGTATTTATGAAAATGGAAGTGTTTTAAACTATTTATACTTTGGCGTAATGCAAGGTATTTATCCTCCATTAATTTTTCTGGGAATTGGAGCTATGACAGATTTTTCTGCACTTATTTCAAATCCAAAATTAATGTTGATTGGAGCAGCAGCTCAATTGGGTATTTTCGGAGCTTATGCAGCCGCATTAGCTCTTGGGTTTACTCCTTCAGAAGCTGGAGCAATTGGTATTATAGGTGGTGCTGATGGTCCTACGGCTATCTTTTTGGCATCTAAACTTGCCCCTGAATTAATTGGTGCAATTGCAATTTCAGCATATTCATATATGGCCTTGGTTCCTGTTATCCAGCCACCTGTAATGAGATTACTTACAACTAAAAAGGAAAGAGTTATCCGCATGAAACCTCCACGTCAGGTTTCAAAACTAGAAAAGATTCTCTTCCCAATAGTTGGTTTGTTACTTACAACTTTTATTGTTCCAAGTGGTATGCCATTACTAGGTATGCTTTTCTTTGGTAATTTACTTAAAGAAAGCACAGTAACCAAACGTTTGGCTGATACTGCAAAAGGACCTATGATTGATATTGTTACCATTCTTATTGGATTAACTGTTGGTGCTTCTACACAAGCTACTACCTTTTTAACTCCAAAATCTGTTGGTATTTTTGCATTAGGTGCAGCTTCATTTATTATTGCAACCTTTGGTGGAGTTATGTTTGTTAAAATAATAAATTTATTCCTTAAAGAAGGTAATAAAATTAATCCACTTATTGGTAATGCCGGTGTATCTGCAGTTCCCGACAGTGCACGTGTATCTCAGGTTGTTGGCTTGGAATATGACAAAACCAATCATTTGCTAATGCATGCCATGGGACCAAACGTTGCCGGTGTTATCGGAAGTGCGGTTGCTGCAGGGGTTTTACTTAGCTTCTTATATTAAGATTTATATATTTAATTTGAAAACCACACAATTATTAAAAAGCTTGTTGCATTTATTGTAGCAAGCTTTTTTTTTGTAATTTTGATTCCTAAATATTACATATTGAAAAACATCTTTTTTTATATATTGCTTTTTTTATATTCTGCAAATCAACTGTATTCTCAGAATTGTAATTGTACAATCAGCATTCCGTCAACACAATTAATAGTAGATGGAAATAATTATAATATACAGCCCGGTGATACAGTATGCTTATTGGCAGGTAACAGAGATTATTTGAAACTGACTAATTTCCATGGTGATTCGTTAAATTATATCGTTTTCAAAAATTGTGGTGGTGCTGTAATTGTACAAAACAATTATCATCTCTATGGAATTTCAATAACAAAATCTTCTTATTTTAAATTTACAGGTTCTGGTTCTGATACAGTAGAATATGGAATAAAAATACTCGAAACAAAAGCAAGCATGAATGGGCTAAGCATTAGTGAGAAAAGTACAAATTACGAAATCGACCATATCGAAGTTGGAAATGCAGGCTTTGCAGGTATTATGGCAAAAACTGATCCTGTTTGCGATTTGAGTACTAATTATGGATATTTTACACAATACCAAACCTACATACACCATAACTATATTTATAATTCCGGAGGAGAAGGTATGTATATTGGGCATTCATTTTTTAGTGGTTATCCTACCACTTGCAATTCACAGCCCGACACTCTTTACCCTCACGAAATTAAAGGTTTAAAAATTTATAATAATTATATCGAAAATTCTCACTGGGATGGGATTCAGGTAGGTTGTGCTACCGAAGATTGTGAGATTTATGGCAATATAATTAAAAATTCAGGAACCGATTTAGTTAATGGTCAAAACTCCGGAATTCAAATAAGTGGTGGCACTACAGGTAAATGCTATAACAACTTCATTTTTAATGGAAGTGGCAATGGAATTAGTACTTTCGGATTAGGTAATAACTTGTTTTTTAATAATGTAATTTTGAACTCCGGGAGAAATTACTATCCTTCAGATCCCTCGAAAAAAGTATATGGAATTTTTTGTGATGACAGAAATACAATTCCCGGATTACCTTTTAATTTTATCAACAATACAATTATTAATCCAAAAACAGATGGAATCAGAATTTATAGCTTATTGAGCAATAATAATAAATTTTATAATAACATCATTATTAATCCGGGATCTTTTGGAAGTTATTCCAATAATAATCAGAGTTATATTTATATTTTATCTGGAGTAAATGCTAGTTTGTCAAACAATTATTTCGATGTAAATATGAAAAACATTAAATTCATTGATACTACACAGAATAACTTTAAATTAACTGTGTCTTCTCCAGCAAAAGATGCTGGTATGGATGTATCTGGTTATGGAATAAACTTTGATTTCGATAATTATCCACGGCCTTATGCTTCAGGTTTCGACATTGGTGCTTATGAATATTATCCCGGAAATACAGTTAATGAATATTTTAACGAAAATGATGTCGTAATTTCACCAAATCCTACTATGGGAATTTTTAACTTGATTTTTAAAGATACAGAAAATAAGAATAATTTTAAAATCAAGATAATAAATCAATTAGGTGCATTAATTTTTGAAAATGATTATAAATTAAAAGAAAATCAAATCATTGACATTTCAAAAACTGCAAAATCCGGATTATATTTCATAATTTTACAATCGGAAAATTATCGGATTATTAAAAAACTGATTATTCAATAAATACTTTATTTGCATGTTAATTATAGGTATAGCCGGAGGCTCAGGTTCAGGAAAAACAACGGTAGTAAAAAAGATTATTAAAAGTTTGCCAAAAGATTCTGTATCTGTTATTTCACAGGATTCTTATTATAAAGACAACGGACATAAATCAGCAGAAGAAAGAGCAAAAATAAATTTCGATCATCCTTCTTCAATTGAATTTAGTCTGCTAATCAAACATTTGGATCAGCTAAAAGAAGGTAACGATATTCAGATGCCGATTTATTCTTACCTAACCTGTGCAAGATCAAAAGAGACCATTCCTATAGTTCCTAAAAAAGTAATTATTGTTGAAGGTATTCTGATACTTTCAAATCCAAGAATGAGAGATCGGATGGATATTAAGGTTTTTGTAGATGCAGATGGAGATGACAGACTTATGCGTATTATCTGGCGCGATCTGGAAGAAAGAGGCCGTTCGTTTCAACAGGTTCTCGAACATTATGATAAATATGTAAAACCAATGCATTTACAGTTTATTGAACCAACCAAACGTTATGCTGATATTATTGTTCCGCAAGGTGGCAAAAATCAGGTGGCAATAGATATTCTGAGTTCGCGTATTAAAATGAATCTTAACCTCTGATGCCTGTTTTTCAGCTTACTGACGAATTGGTTTTTCCTCATCCCAATTTAGCAGATCCTGAAGGAATTCTGGCTATTGGTGGGGATTTAAGTACCGATCGTCTGATTTTGGCTTATTCAAATGGAATTTTCCCATGGTATAATGAAGGAGAACCTATCCTTTGGTGGTCGCTTGATCCCCGTTTAATATTGTTTCCTGATAAATTCAAATGTTCAGACAGTTTATTGAGAGTCGTTAAAAGTAAAAAGTTTGATGTTAAGCTTAATAAAAATTTCAGGAAAGTAATGGAAAACTGTGCCCATGTTAGCCGAAATGGGGAAACCGGTAAAGGAACATGGATAAATAGTGAAATGATTTCTGCTTATACAAAAATGCATGAACTGGGTTATGCTCATTCCGTTGAAACGTATTATAATGACAAATTAGTTGGTGGTTTGTATGGTATAGCGATTGGAAAAGTTTTTGTTGGAGAATCAATGTTCTTTATAGAAAGAGATGCTTCAAAAGTTGCCTTGTATTATCTTGTAGAATTGATTAAAAAAAGCAACTTTCATTTTGTTGATGCCCAGCAAAGTACGCCACATTTAATTTCAATGGGTGCCGAAGAAATTCCGAGAAAAAAATATTTGAAACTTCTGAAAAAAGCAGTAGATGATGAAAGCTAAGTTGTTTTATATAATTGCTTTTCCTTCGTTTAACTTCAATTTTAGAATCCCTCTATATTTTAAATTCTGTTTTGCAATTCTGGCAGTAATAGATGCTATGCATGTTACCAAATGGAATCCAGGTAAATAGTGAAATCAATACCAGAAATATTTTTTTTACTTTATTAATTCCTAGCCCGAATTGAATGTTTGAAGAATTGCAATTTGGACATACAATTTCATCTTCCTTTGATTGTGTTAACATTAACTCCTGTGCTTTCTCCAGATCACTATCTTCAATCATTATCTGAATACCTGAACCCATAATCCCATTATAATGAGGCATTAAATTTGAAAAGTTTTCGTTTGTCAAAAAACATCTGATGTCATTATTTTCCAACATCCCTTTAATAAGGTTTGCTTCAAATGAATTGTTACAAGTTGTTAATATGATGGTGGTCATATTTGTTTTTTAATGGATATTAATTCGAAAATATAGATATTACTGTGTTTTTGATTTTACAAAAAACGATGCAAATATACACTTTATTTTAGCTGGAAACACGCGATTAATCTGGAATGTTGAGGAGTCTATTGATAAAGTGTTTATTCTATCTTTACCTTAAATCCGCAAATAAATGTTTATTATCATCGAATTAAACGAATTACACA
>CAZYEM010000211.1:0-7431 GCA_964646395.1 uncultured Bacteroides sp. | reverse complement strand
TTCCTGTTGCAGTAACTGAAAAACTTACCGAATCTCCATCACCAACAATCTGATTGATAGGTTCTGAGATAATTATCGGATTGTCTATTACCAGAGAAACATTGTTTGAAGTATCCTTTGGGAGGCAAGTTCCAGCTACAATAACATTATAGTTAAAAGCTGTATCCATATAAGTTACAGGATTAATCACCAGCATAGCTGAAGTTGATCCCGAAATATTTCCAGCATTAATTAAATCAGTACTTCCTTTCCTCCATTGATAGGTAAGACCTGTTCCGGTTGCAGTTATTGAAAAACTGACTGAGTCGCCAATACATGCTGTTTTATCAGAAGGATTTGTAATGATTTTTGGTATATCAATTAGTAAGGATACATTATTTGATGTATCACCAGGTGAACAAGTTCCATTGATTATAACATTATAATCAGATGCTGAATCAGAGATAGAAACAGGTTCAATAATCAGTGTTGCCGATGTTGCTCCACTTATATTTAGTCCGTTTATTAAATTCGTATTACCTTTTCTCCATTGATAAGTTAGTCCTGTACCTGTTGCAGTTACCGAAAAACTTACAGAATCTCCCAAACAAGCCGTTTTATTGGATGGCTGAGTTATAACAAGTGGAAAATCAATTTTTAAGGATACATCTATTGAAGTATCATTAGGCAAAACAGATCCACTTACAATTACATTATAGTTTGAAGCAGTATCTGAAATGTTTACAGGATTTATTGTAAGAATATCAGAAGTAACACCTGAAATATTTCCTCCGTTTATTAAGTTTGTATTTCCTTTTCTCCATTGATAAGTAAGTGATGTTCCGGTTGCTGTAACTGAAAAACTAACAGAATCTCCATTACATGCCGTTTTATTATCAGGTTCTGTAGTAATTACAGGAGCTGCATTTGCACTACAGCCCGGTGGCATGATGGCAGTTATAGCAGATGTGCTTAAAGCTCCGGTTGTTGTAAGAGCTCTGCCGTCCAAAACAACGCCAGTCATCAAGTTAATTGCACCGTTATTACAAATAATAGTACCAACAAATTCTGAATAATCAGCTATACTCACAGCACCATTCACTAACCAATATACATTTTTTGATTGTGTACCATTAATCATTTTTACTTTTGAATAAGTACTTGTTGAAAGTGCTCCGTATATTTTCATTACAAAAACAGCAGTTGCATTACCCTGAGCATCCAGAAAAACTGTATCAGTTAATGTTGTTGCTGCGTTTAAAAGATAAGTATGTGGTGTAAGAACCAATTGGTTGCCAAATTGAACAGGATATAATAGTTCTATATCATAGGTTAAAGTATTGAGATAGCTGTAAGCATTAAGCAAATCTGAAGCAGCAGCAGTAGTTGAGCCATCAGGAATTGGATGGATAGCACCCGTTACAAACAACGGATTATATCCGGTTGTTAGTCCGCTATTGGTTCCAACATCGCCTACAACATTGGTTATCCCAACATTTGATACAGGTCCGCTTGAAGAAAATATAGCATAACATTGAGCCGAAACAAGAGAGGGTGCCAATGGTCCGGAAAGAACCGGGCTTCCGCAACCGCTTGGTGTATAGGCCAACACTCCGCTAACATTAACAGCTCCGGCTGTTGAGAGTACTCTACCTTCGAGGGTATCACCTGCACTCATTGTAATTGCAGCATTATTTGCAATCACAGTTCCTTTCATAGATGTTCCTGAAGCCATGCTTACCAATCCTTCCACTTTCCAAAACACATTACATGCTTTCGCTCCATTAATCAATTTGATTTTTGAATTTGCATTTGTTGAAAGAGGACCCTGAATCTGAAAGATAAATACCGCATTTGGATTACCTTCTGCATTAAGTGTTAAACTTAAATTCAGGGTTGTAGCACCTGTAATGGAATATACACCCGCATTAAGCGTATCTCCGTTTCCCAGTAGTGGCGCAGGAAAAAATGCTGGAATTGTGCTGTTTAGCTGATTGTAAGCAATCAGTAAATCAGCAGCACATTGTGCACTTTTCAAATCGCTTGTGTATGTCATTACACCATTTACATTTCCAAAACCAGTAACGCCACCATTATTTGTTCCAACATTTCCTGTAAGATGTGAAATTCCGGTATTGCCAATTGCACCAGTTGTTGTAAAAATTACATAATCGGCAGCCGTCCCCAAAGGAGGAGCCTGAGCGAAACTAAAAGTTGGTATTAATAGCAGCAAAGCTAGTTTTAATACATTTCGTATTCGTGTTTTCATTTTTTTTATAAATTTAAGTGAATATTTTTCCACAGTACAAAGGTAGATTTGCAAGCTTCGGATTGCATTACACAATTTGTGGAAAGAATTACATCATTCACACTTCTTTACTATAAATAATGTTTAAAATATATGATATACAAATAGTTGTTGCTTGTTTTGTAAAATAAAAGACCAATAGTGCTTAATGCTATCGGTCTTTTATTATATATAATACTGAAATAGCTTGACTATTTCTTATTATGATTTTTTTCATCAGGAACTTTTAATCCTTCATGTCGGGCTTCACTTATACCAATAGCGATAGCTTGTTCACGACTTTTTACAAATCCACCTTTTCCACCTTTTCCTGATTTTAACTCCCCATGTTTAAATTCGTGCATGACTTCTCCTATTTTTTCCTGTGCTCTTTTTGAATATTTTGCCATAATGTTTTTTTTTATTTTGTTATACAACATCCTTTTTCAGAAGTATTTTTCTCAGAATCTAAGACTTCTGCTTTTGAAGGTTGTTCAATTTTTATCGGATCAATTTTATCAGGCTCATTTACTTCTGGTTTTAACTTTGTTATATCAGGATTTTTATCTGGTTTTACAGGCATATTATTTTGATTCTGTTTCTTGTTAAATTGTTTGCCTGATTGCATATTTTGTTTTGTTTTCATTTTTATTATTTTTTTAAGTGAATATTTTTTACAATACAAAGATAGATTTCTAAGCTTTGGATTGCATTACACAGTTTGTGGAAAGAATTACATCATTCACACTTATAGGTTTTTGGAATAATCGAACCATAAAAAAAGCCGATAACTTATTGCTATCGGCTTTTGACTTAATTAAATAATTTAGTTGCTTTTTATCTACTTTTATTTGTTCAAATAAATAAATCCTTTAATTATTTCTATACCTGTTCCTAAATCAAGTAAATAGAAATAGGTACCAATTGGTAATACATCACCACTTATTTTAATTCCATAAGTTGATTTTCCATCCCAGGTATTAATATAAGGACTTGCATCAAAAACTTTATTTCCCCAACGATTGTAGATAATAATTTTATTCATGGGATAGTTATCAATTCCTCTTATTACAAACAAATCGTTGATTCCATCTCCATTCGGAGAAAATCCTTCAGGAATAAAAAAATCAATCACACAGTTATTCACAATAATTGAAACATAAGAAGGAGCAGAACTACATCCATTCGATGAAACTGTTAACGAATAAATACCTGCATCATTTAATGCTGCTGAATAGATTCCCGGATTTTGTAATGATGACAAAAATCCATTAGGACCCGACCATAAATAGGTAAATCCGGATGCTGATTGTGAAGTTAAATTTATCGGACTTCCAACACAAACAGGAGAGTTAGCATTTGCAATAATCACTGGTACCGAACTTACAAATACTTGCCCCGATCTTATTAAACCAAGGCAACCGTCAGCAGAAATTTCCTGAACATCCAGCAAATAGGTTCCGGCTAAAGTCCAGGTGATATTGATTTCATTAGTAACGGAACTACTCTGGATAATCCCATCTATTCTCCATCTGTATGTTGAACCTGATACTGGATTTACATCTACATTATAATGCTTTGATGCACCAACACATACATTGTCGGGCATAGCAACTTGTGCAATTGTATTTAAACTACCCGAAAAAACAATATAGATCAATAGTAAATACCTGAATTGATTAAACATATCTTTTTGTTTTATTCTTTATTACAATTAATTTCTAATTGAACTTTAATGAAGAGAATATTTGTAAGCTTATAAAACTGCTTTGCTATAATTTACAACAAAGCAGTTTTTAAGCATTTCTTTAATCTGAATTATAATTGATTTGCTATCAACTTAGCATTTTGTTAATTATGCCAGATAGGAGAAGTATTAGGAGTAGGTGGCTGAACATTTATTGTAATACTTGTTGCAGCAGAAATACATCCCTCAGAATTTGTTGTTGTTAAGTCGTAAATACCTGTGTTTAATAGATTAAATATGCCTGTTGCATTTGTTACTGCTGCAACTACCGGATTAGTTCCTGTAATGGTATAAGTAATTCCTGCTCCTGGTAAAGGAGAAGTTATATTTACAATTCCGGTTGCAACAGCACAGCTTGGTTGTGTTATACTTGCTGTTGGAGCAACTGGTGTAGATAATGATGGAGTTATGGTAATACTTAATGCAGCTGAAGTACATCCATCTGAATTTGTAGTAGTAATATCATAAACTCCTGGTGCTAAGCCTGCAAAAATTCCTGTTGAATTGGTAACTGCTGCTACCACAGGTGTTGTTCCTGTTATCGTATAAGTAATTCCTGCAGCAGGTGCCGGAGAGGTTATATTTACTGCTCCAGTGGAAACGAAACAGGTGGGTTGTGTTAATGTAGCAATCGGAGCTAATGGTGTTGCAGGTTGTGCATTGATCGTAATATTTGTAGCAGAAGAAATACAGCCTACTCCATTGGTTGTGGTTATATCATAAACTCCTGGATTTAATCCGGCAAATATTCCGGTAGCATTGGTTACTGCGGCTACTACTGGCAAAGTTCCTGTAATAGTATAAGTAATTCCTGCACCCGGTACCGGACTTGTAACATTAGCGGTTCCGGTGGCAAGTACACAGCTTGGTTGTATTAAACTTGCAAGAGGTGCAAGAGGTGTTGCAGGTTGTGCATTAATTGTTACAATTGTTGCAGTTGATATACATGCATAACTGTTAGTAGTAACTACATCATAATCGCCCGGATTTAATCCGGCAAAGATACCGGTTGAATTAGTTACTGCTGCCACAACAGGAGAAGTTCCTGTTACAGTGTATGTAATTCCAGCACCTGGTGCTGGATTAGTTACGGTTATAGTTCCTGTAGCAACAGCACAGCTTGTTTGTGTTAAACTTGCAAGTGGTGCTGCTGGTCGTGGATTTACTGTAACATCAACACTAACCGTTGTTTGACAACCATCGCCATTTGTTTCGGAAAGAGATAAATGATAGGTAACAGGGACTAATGGATTTGCCCAGATTACATTGGTTGATACTGTATTTGCTGATGAAATTGTCCAGTCAACGCCCGATGTACCTGTAGAAATAGTCCAGAGAAATGTATTAGCTGCATTTCCGGGAGTTACATAGTAAGGCTCTGTACCGGGACAGAGGCTCTGTGTTAAAGTTTGACTTGTTTGAGCCCATGCTCCTGTTGTACTTATTATGAGAAGTATCATAATAAAAATTTGTAAAAATTTAAAATTTGATTTCATGATTTGATTTTTTAATGATTTGAATATTGTTTTTATTACTATTTATTATGTTATTTTCTGATTTTTCTGAATTTAGGATAGAAAAATTGTATTCAAAACGATGTTCAGGCGTTTGTGCTTTATTTACTTTTGCATTACTGCATCCTAAGCAATCATAAGATTCGTATTCATTTTCCATAGCTTTTTACTTAATTTGATTTATACATTTTTTAATAATGAAATATAGCTGAAGTTGGTGGTAACGGACTTACTGTTACAGAAAAGCCTGAGGAAACGATTCCGTTTCCACAACTATTACTTCCGTAAACGCTAACATATCCCGATGTTGAAGTTAAATTAAAATCTACAAGAATACTGTTGGTATTTATACCCGATACTATTAATGCACCGGAAGGTAATGTCCATGTATATGATGTTGCATTTGGTATAATGGGAACAGTGTAAGCAACACCGGTTTGTCCCTGACAAACAACTGCTGTTCCTGTAATAGCTCCTGCAGCTGATGGTAAATAAGAGGCTGTAATATTATGGGTTGATATAGCTCCTGCACGCGAAAGTATTCTTCCATTCAGCATGGAACCTTCGAGCAGATTAACCGCTCCATCAACTAATGCAGTTCCTGCAAAAACAGAATTATCACCCATATCGAATTGCCCGCCTATTTGCCAGTAAACGTTGCAAAATGAGGCAGAATTTATTAATATTACATTTGAAGAAATAGCTGTGGCAAAAGCTCCGCCTATTCTTATTATAAAAATTGCATTGGGATTGCCTTGTGCATTAAGTGTTAAATTTCCACTTAATGTGGATGCTGCTCCAGTGTTGTAAATGCCGGGGGTTATTTCCTGACCGTTTCCCAACAATACACCAAGCACCGAACCACCTAGTGTGCTCATATAGGTATATGCAGTTTGAACAGCTGTAGCAGCCATTACCGATGCAGCATCTGCAACATGTATCTGACCGTTTACAACACCCGGTGGAAATCCGGTGAATAAACCTGCATTGGTTCCTATATCGCCCGAAATATTGGTTGTACCCAGATTAGTAAATGCTCCGGTAGCCGTAAATAATGTAAATCCTGATGCAGCTCCCAAATTGGGTGTTTGCCCATAATTTACATTAGGTATTACTAATATTACAATGATAATAAATAATGGTAGTATTGTCCTTTTCATATACTTTGCATTCTTTTTTTTATGATACAAAAGTATATTGTTAAGGAGCGAAATCTATTATATAATTATGGATAAGAATTACATCATTCACACCTTTAGGTTTTTGGGAATTTTTTGACACAAAAAAAGCCGGTAGTAATTGCTGCCGGCTTTGGTTGTATATGGTATTTTCCTGTCAGCTAATTAATGCATTGGTCGGTTCACTCGATTGCCTGCCGTTTATTTTTATTTCTTGTTCAATCATCTGTAAAACTATTGATATCTTATTTGCATAATCAGTGTCAGTGCTTTCGTTGTTAAAAAAATTTACTTCCAGTTCTTTAGTTAGGTCTTCTCGCTTGAACCAATCCAAAAATTCTTGAGTATATTTTCTGTCAACAATGCGAAGTCCACCATTAAGAATTTGTGTTCCATGGTAATAAAAGAAGAAAACAAAGTTTCTCAATGCTTCAGGAGTTTTTGAAATTTGCCAAAGGCGTAGTACCTCATTTAATCCAAAGAATTTAGAATATGTTCCAATTTCATCGTTTCTGATTTCAGAATTTCGTTTATTTGCAAAGTCAATCCAGTCTGCAATTGCATAATCTTTAATCGCTTGTTGTTCATTTTCGGGCCATTTTATCCACTCTGCATAGTCAAGTTTAACATGAAATTCGTCAAGTGTCACGTAGCTAAAGTCTCGGTTAATAGAAATTAGTTCACAAATTCTTGGAAGGAAATGTTTATAATGCTCCACTTCTCCCC
>CAZYEM010000210.1:5571-7514 GCA_964646395.1 uncultured Bacteroides sp. | reverse complement strand
GGAATTCATCGCTATACCGCTCTCATGATCGTAAAGGAGAAAACGGCGCATCTCGATTTCATCTCTGAGAACGAATATGGTGGAGACATGACGTGGTTGTGGAATTCCTTTATCTTCCTTAACCTAAGGGTGAATACGCCAGAGGGTGAATTGATTGAGCTCTTCAAGTCGTTGAATAAGAGTAATCCGATTCCTGACTTATATGTGAGGGATGTAGTAAAGGATAAGAAGGAACTCATACAATCAGTGGCAATTAAATGGCAGAATCAGTTCAAGGTACACTTTTCAGCGGCGGCGAAACCGAATAAACCGAATATCAATCGTGACCGGTTTATGGATGTATTGGATGCAGTGTATGACAAGTATCATTTGACGGAGGAAACAAAGGAGAAATTGGAGCAGATTCTGGAGAGAAATAATCGGCATATCTCACAAAATATACCGAAGAAATTGGCGACAACGATGCGTCAAAAATGCGAGGCAACGGGCTGTTGGTTGTTCTTGTATAGCGCAGAGGAGCTGATGAAAATGCTATAAAATCATAAAATATAAATAAGAGAATCATTATCATGTTGCAACATGAGTAATATTTCCTATGGAGTTCTTCCCGAACACCTTAAAGATTCGGCGGTGATTAAGATGTGAAAATAAATATACATAATAGATGTCGTCATCCAGCAAATCATCGTCTAGAAAATCATCTAAAAAGTCATCGTCTAGAAATACATCAAAACATTCTATTACCTCTTTGGAACGCCGTCAAAAAAAAGCGATCGAGACATTTGAGAAACTTCCTCATAGATCTCCAATTGATATTGGCAGAGAAAACAGGAAGGCAGCTGCCGAGTCAAAAAGACAGAATAATAGTGAATTACTTCATATTAATTTTCAAGTTCGTATTTTTTTTAAACCTATTGTTCGTATCATTCGCAGTCAATTAAGAGAAATAGGAAGCCTAATCTATAACATAGAATATACAAATAAATATACTGTACCATGGACACGCCGCGATCTTCCTCTCTTAGAAAAGGTAAAGCAGTCGTTAATGAATGCACTACAATTTATCATTTATCCAAAAGAGAAACACGCGACATTATACAATCATAACGTTCAGATTGTATATACTAGGAATGAACTGATTCAAGTCAATCCTTTTTTTGAACCCGTTATCAAAGAAATCCAAAAATCACTGAATGCAATCAGTAGTGTCATTTATAAAAAGTTATATCCACGAAATGGTAAATTATATGAATATGAAAAACCATTTATTACCCTATTACAAGAATCAAAACAACAATTGTTGGATCTATTCAACTCTCTTCCATATATGGGAATGAGTATCAGACTCGTTAATGATCATACCTAATCTACATTTCATGATATTTCACATATAAAGAATTTCATCCATTTATCCATAGAATGTCATCATTTGAAGAGGTTGCTCGCGCTGCACAACGTGATCATGAGTTTGAGAGCATCCATGAGGCTCTTCTTGAAGTGGTAGAGAATTCAGATCATTATCGTCTATGCCAAAGAATTTTCCCATTTTTGGCTCATGTCAATGATGGGGGCAATTTGAGTGCGCTACATGCTTATTTGCAAAGCACCATGCAAAGTCCGATTGCGCTTCAAGGAATGATTCACAGTGTAGTAAATACAGCAAAAACGAATCCAAATTTAAAGAGAACACTTGAGATTTTGATTGGTCATTAAAAATTTGATGAACACCCTCATTTTATAAAAAGACACCAAGAAATGCCACGATTCTACGAAGAGGATGAAAAGGTGAGCGATGACGAGTGCATTCTTACGATAAAAACCATGTCAGGCGATTTATACCATGTCATTGCTCATCTTCAAGACAATATTGCTTCACTGAAGGATCTGATGAGTGATGAGTTGGAAGCGTATCCAGATGAGCAGAAATATGTGGTCGAAGGTTC
>CAZYEM010000210.1:0-5471 GCA_964646395.1 uncultured Bacteroides sp. | reverse complement strand
TTGGAGTATTTCATACGCTTCCTGATTGTCACTTGATTATGTTGAGAAATAGTGATCGTGCCAAGGTTGATCCGACGATTCTACAGGATCTAGTGAGGGTGGTACGTCATCGGTTTGAGGTACATGGTAGACAGTGTTTGATATGTCTTCCATCGGATACGGAATGGTCGCATGAGTCGTTAACGGAAGAATGGATTCATCGGTATGAATCGCGACTGGAATCGATGTATAATATATAGTACTCCGATGTGTGAGTAATTTGTTAAATAATAATAGTAAATATTATTATAATGGTTAACTTTAAAGGCTGCATTTTAGTTGTAGTATTTAATTATTCAAATTGCATTTCTAATAAAAATATCATTAAAAATATATATGAAAAACATTTTAAAAAAGTTATTTTTTATTCAGATTATCCAATTGTTCAAGATGATGAAGTAAATTTTATCGATATACATAAAGGATTTTATACACATAACATTTTTAGTCATATTTATATCAAATATAGATCGTTGATAGAGGATAGTGATGGTCTTTTTTATACAATGGATGACAATATTATTAATGTAAATATTTTAAATTTATTTGATTCTAAAAAAATTGTATATTATTATAATGAAGTTAAAACATTAGATAATTTTTATGGATGGCACTGGGATAATCATTTTGGCAAGAATGCAATAAATCATTTGTTAAATGATAATGATTTTAAAACACATAATATCAATACATTTTGCGGTGGATTTGCAGATTGGTTTTATTTACCAAAACAATATCTAACAGATAAATTATTTGGTTTATTTGATTTATTTGCTACGTATAAAGTATTTTTAGAAATCGCTATACCATCTATCATTAATAATATAGAAATGGATAAATCACACTATCAACAATTTACTAATGAGATACTATGGGGTGTTGATAGAGAAAAATTGCTTAATAAAGAATATATTTATAATTCTTTGAATCATGAATATAACTTAATTATACATCCTATTAAATTTAATCAAAATCAAAGTAGTACACAATGGCTACAAGATTTCTTCTGCAAAGAAAAGTGTGTTATTATAACAACTATTAATAAACCTACTGAAACTATTTTAAAACATATAAATAATATAGAATATGATGTTATCATTGTAGGAGATAACAAAACACCAGACGACTATAAAAAATTAAATTGTATTTATTTAGATATTCCATCTCAAAAAAAGCTATTTCCAGAATTAAGTGAATTATTACCTTATAATCATTATTGTAGAAAAAATCTGGGTTATCTTTATGCAATTAAGAAGGGATATAAAATAATTTATGAAACAGATGATGATAATATCCCTTATGATAATTTTGATAATATTTTACAATACAACAATATTCAAATGATAACAGAACAAAATAATGTATGGATTAACATTTTTAAATATTTTACAAATAATGCACATATATGGCCTCGCGGATTTCCATTAAGTTTATTGAAAAATAGTCCGAATTATGTAATTCAAGATACAGATAAAACGCCATCTATCATTAATGGATTAGTTGAGAATGACCCTGATGTAGATGCACTTTTTAGAATAATATGTAATCATCAAGATACTATTGAATGGGATAAAAATAAACGTGTATTAATAAACAATACAAATGTATGTGTTTTTAATACTCAAAACACATTTTGGTTAAATCCTGAATTATTTATGTGTTTATTAATACCATGCTCTGTGTCATTTCGTTATTGTGATATTTTGCGTGGAATTATTAATAATATTATTTTGAAAAAAACAAATAATTATATGATGTATTCATCTCCAAATGTTGTACAAAATAGAAATGAACATAATTTAATTACTGATTTTAAGAGTGAATATGAAATGTATATTCATAATGAAAATATATTAAATTTTATTGAAAATGATATAGGAAATATTACATCTGTAAAGGATTTGTTATGTTTAATATATAATAATTTATTAGTTAATCATGTGATTACACAAAAAGATGTTGATATTCTAACGAAATGGGTTGCTTATTTTTAATACATTTCTATTTAAAATTTGAAGAATACCAATCAATTTCTAAAATTAAACATCCCACTATTTATGAAAAGAGGGGGGTACAGTTTCGGAGTGACCTCGCCTATAGGCTGTCTTATGATACAAAAAAAGTTAGAACATTTATACTATATCATTGTGGATCTTAAATTAGATATCTTCGATCATTTACCTTGGACAAAATGGGAAAGGGTGCTTCAGAGGTGTAGAAATATCGTGATGAATAGTTCCATATGGCAAATCTAGGAAACAAAAAGATCTATTTTTGTTTCCTAGGATGTAAAGAATGCAAGTCTTTCTATCATAATGGCGAATGAACAGTTACAACGTGTTCATTATACAGTAAGAGCCCTACAGTGTTGGACAGCGAGTGTGTTAGTAGCACTAGGATTATTATTACAGAAAGGATCGGCGCTTAAGGATTTCTATCAATTTGGTCCATCTGACAATCTCATTATCTTGGGGTTGGTCGTTAATAATTATTCATTATATGCTGGAGTAGTATTTTATTCATTTTTTAATACCATCGTACGTAATTTAAATAATCAAGTAGTAAATGCGTGGGTCACATTAGTCGTCTATGATACAACCATTCCAAAGAATGATATTTCTCATTTATACATCTATGAAATTACACTGATGAGTGCGATTTATACCTATATTGATTGGTTCATTTATCTGAATCTTGTCTTTTCGCAACTGGATATTATTTTGATTGAATTAGCGGGGGAGCTATTTATTACGTTTATTGTGACGCGGATGTATCTTTCTATTTTGCCACAAGAACCAGTAAATGTAGAAATGGCATCATAGAAACTGTTTTACTATTTCTACCGCACGCATCTGCGTTTCGTCATGATTGATTTCAAACATTTCAGGATTATCTGAAAATCCTTTCCAATCAATATGATAGGGATGTTGTTCTAGAAAATCAATGGCGCCAGGATTACGAGAGAGATGAAACCAATCTTCATAGCTAAACTGGTCTACGACAATGGGAGTATCATTGATGATGGAAAGGATGTTTGGATTTGCTGCTACTAACCAGTATAAGTTCAGAGTCGTTGTACGTTGATGTTGTTGCAAAAGGGGAACGGCTCCAGGATTCATGGACAATTGCATCCAATTGATTTTAGAGGGATTCTTTTGTAGGAGGGACATTGCATTAGGATTCGAACTAAGTCGGTACCAGTCTATTTTATCTTGATTGGCTTCTAGTAAATGAATGGCAGCAGGATTGGTACACAGACTACCCCAATGAACCTTATCCATGTTTGCTTCGATAATAGACATGGCATGAGGATTAGTGGATAGACTGTACCATTCTATTTTATCAATATTTGCCTCTAAAAGGGAAATGGCTCCATGATTCATGGATAATCTCATCCAATTGATTTTATCCATGTTTGCTTCTAGTAAAGGGATGGCACTGGGATTCGAACTGAGTTCAAACCAGTTAATTTTGTCTCTATTTATCTCTAAAAGGGGGATGGCTCGAGGATTGGAAGATAAAGCGTCCCAATGAATATGATGTTGAGCATTGGTGAGAAAATGAATGGCACGTGGTTGTTTGCTGATGGAATTCCAGTCTATTTTCCGCATATTGACCCATTTACGAAATTGATAGACGGGTTCGACACAAAATTCAATAATATGTTGAATGAGAGCATGGGGTAGGAGATTCATATATGGATAAATATCATTATTTCTTTACATAGTACAATAAAAATAGATATCTATGTACTGGATATGTATTTTATAGTAACTGATGGGTGATATCAACCACTTTCTTTTGCATTGCTTCAATATCGAATTCAAAGATACCAGGATTTTCTGAAAAGCCATGCCAGTTGATGCGTTCTTGGTGTGCGTGGAGAAATGGGATGGATTCAGGATGTTTGCAAAAGTTCCTCCAATCGGTCCATCCGAATCGGTTGATATCAATAGGAATGGCACCTTTCTCTATAATGGAGGCGATGCGAGGATTCAATGTCAACCATTTTGGATTGAATTTGTCCTGATTTGCCTCTAAGAGGTGGATGGCGTTGGGATTGCCTGATATCATGATCCAATTGATTTTATCCTGGTTTGCCTCTAAGAGGTGAATGGCATTCGGATTCGTAGATAATGGATCCCAGAGAACCTTATCCATATTTGCCTCGATAAGAGGAATGGCATTGGGATTAGCGGATAGTCCATACCAATCGATTTTATCCATATTTGCCCTCATAATATGAATGGCGTTGATATTGAATGATAGCATAGACCAACAAATCTTGTCCATATTTGCTTCTAATAAAGGAATGGCGTTTGGATTTTCAGAGAGTTCAAACCAATTGATTTTATCCTGATTCGTTTCTAAGAGAGAAATGGCGTTTGGATTGCGAGAAAGAAATTCCCAGTTCATATAACGTATGTCTTTTTGTACGAGATCCATGGCATGAGGGTGTTTATATATGTATGTCATGTCGATGTGTTTCTTTGAAATCCAATCTAATAATTTGTATACAGGTTCAATATGAAACTCAACAATGCGTTGAATCAATACCGTGGGAAGACGATTCAGGCGGTTCATGATTGCGGTGGCACCCTATCTATCCAGTCATTTCCTTTCAATTTTTTCATATAAATTTGAAAGAAAACAATGGTGAAGAAAAAAAGAAGATTATGCCACGTAATGTAACGATTCATAAAATAATGGTAGAGGAATATGTGCCAAAGAGGGAACCTATTCATCCTTTTCTTATGGCTATTCTTTATTTTCTACTTTTCTATATCAGCGATCTTATCGTAGGAATGTATCAATAAATAAAAATAGTTTTTAAAAAATTTGAAATGATAAAAACGATAAAAAAAGGCATCCGCAAATTTAGCAATCATGTCATACGAGCAGAAATTATCCATGCAAGGCGTTGAAGTTACGCTGAAACTGAATTACAGTGCGAATGAAGTAATCTTTGACCTGATTCTTACATCGGAATCAGGTGAGAAATTGGAGACAACTGGATGTGTGACTCATATGAAGGATCACGTCTATCTTACACAGTTGGAGAAAGAGTATGAGGAGCGTGTGGAAGAGGAGAAGTTCAGCCCAACGTATCTTTCACAAAAGCTGAAGAGCATTAATACCTGTTCTACGTTTGAAGAGAAAAAAACATCGTTTATCGAATGTATGACCTATCTGTATGAGCACAGAGAGGGGATTGTTCGCTACAGAAATTTTCTTGATATTATGATATATAAGTGCTATGAAATAAAGGGGGGAAATCCTACTGACAGCGAATTGAATGGTGTCTGTGATAAAATACTGACACATTTTGGAATGGAGACCAATATGGAAGTGTATGCACAAAAGAAAGCTGAAAAGAAGGAGGAAGCTAGCAAGAAACAGGAGCACATTGAGGTGGCAAAGGCTCCAAACCC
>CAZYEM010000209.1:0-7547 GCA_964646395.1 uncultured Bacteroides sp. | reverse complement strand
TTGATGCATATGCATTTAAACAATCTTCTCGCTCAGTTTCTTTTAATGGAAAATTAGCATTTAACCCATATATGGAAGAAGTTGAAGAGAAAACAATACCTTTAATTTTATTTGCCTGCGCTGCTTCTAATACCGAAACAACACCTTTAATGTTAGAATCAATTGCCTTTCTTGGATTAGCAATAGAAGCACCTAAGCGCGATTCTGCTGCTAAATGAAAAATAAACTCACAACCTTTACTGATTGTAGTTAATTTTTTCGTATCACAAACATCAAAATGATGATTAGTAACATTTTTACTTCGATTAAAATAAAACTGATCATTATCAGCTGATAAATTATCAACATTAACAACGGTATAACCAGAGTCAACTAATGCATCAATTAAATGACTTCCAATAAAACCGCAACCACCAGTAACTAATACTTTCATACATCACCATTTATTATGTGTTTAAATTGTAAATTTATTGAATCAAATATTTTTTGTTTTAATGTAGTAGCAGAATAACTATGATCACGTTCTATAAAATGAATAGGTAATTCTAAATCTTTACCCGTAAAATCTTTATCTTTATAATCTGAACCCAAAAAGCGTATATCAAAATTATTTGTTTTTAATAAATTATACAATTCTTGTTCTGTAGAATAACAAATAATATTATCAATATATTTAATAGCAGATAAAATTTCTATTCGTTCATCTACTGTTTGAACTGGAGTAATTTTATTTGCGGGCGAAATATTTAGTAATACTGTTAAATGATTACAATGCAATTTAGCTTGTTTAAACATCCTAACATATCCAGGATGAATAATATCAAATGCTCCAGCTAATACGCCATATGTATTTGATATAGATTTTTTCCATTGTTCTATAGATAAACCCTTATCGTCAATAAAGATATGAGCATGAGGTTTAACGCCCATAAGTAATTTATGATGTTTTAAACCCCATTTTCGCAATTGATCTTCAGTTAAATCATAATGGTCAATTCCACTAACAGAACCTCTTGCAGTCATAATAATAATTTCATGACCTGTGTCATATAAACGATTTATTTCATCAACTACAATTTTATCTGGAATGGAATGATAATATTCACTATTTTCAACAACAGAACAAATAGTTCCATCTAAATCAAAACAATAAATCATTCAACAACCCCATGTAAAAATATTTGATGAACGCATTCGACTACTCCATAGTCTTCGCTAGCGACATGATAGTCAAATTTAGCATTACGACCTAATACCCTAGCAGTATTACCCTGAGAAAACCCAGTTAATATTCCATATGGAATAGCATTAATTTCACAATGTTTAATCACTTTTGTAATATTTTGAGATTGACCGGAAGAACTAATTAAAATAACAAAAGTATCCGCATCAATATATGCTTTTACAAATGCTAAATAAGCATTTTCCATCCCATAATCATTGATAAAACATGTAAGCATTGATGGATCAGAAAATGTTAATGAATGCTTATTACACTTTTTAACATAATCTTGTGAAATATGAGAAGCAATTGCATTACTTCCTCCATTACCAATAATAATAAATTTGTTATATTTATTAAATACTTCTTTAAAATTGTTATATGCTTGTGATTCCTCAAGCACAGATAAATGTTTTATACAATCTTGAATTAAACTCATATTTTTATACCTTCTACGCCTGATGAACTTACATTTATTTTAATATAAGGTAACGATAAAGTCAAGCAGTTTTTCTTTGAAAATACCAAATAAAATCCGCCATTTCCTGCACCGCATAATTTATGAGCCAATACTGTTGGATTAGCTGATAACTCTCTATCAATTTCTGCTACAATAGGATTTTCTGTAATTAAGCTACTAGTTTGTTTTTTAAGTTCCCAACCGTCATTAATATATTGCAAAAATAATTCATATTCTTCATTATATAATGCTTGTTGAGCCAACTCAACAATTTGTATTAATCCACGAGATTTTTCTATATTAGTAGTAACATCTTTTAATACAGCCTTAGAATTTCTATTAACTCCAGTAAAAACTAAATGCATATCATAAAGATCAAATATTTTTGTTGGAAGAAATGTATATCGAACTTTATTATTTCGTTCAAATTCAATACGTTTAAACCCGCCAACCCCACAACCAAATGGATCTTGTAAACCACAATGAGGATTAAACTTTTGTTCCAATTCAAGAGCAATTAAACATATTTCAGTATCAGTTAAATGTAATTGTTGTTTAATTGATATTGCTTTTATTAGGGAAATAATATAAGCTGAAGAAGATGCTAATCCACTTCCTTGTGAATAAACATCGCTAGTTAATGAAATTGTTAGTGGATCTATATTAAAATATTCTAATACAACTCTAACAACTTCATTTTTTATCTCTCTAGCAAAAGATTCTTCTTCGCGAAGAGAATAATTTACAATATATTTATGTAAATGTTTGTTATAACCAACTTTATCTTCATGAATTGTAACATATGTTTTTAGGTCGCAGGTAAAACTTATTACTGAACCATATCCAAATCGTTCAATAAAACGAGGGTTATCAGTAGAACCCCCGAACAAAGAAACTCTTAATGGACAATTAGCTACTATCATGTTAAATATACATCCTTAAATTCTTGCATTACAATTTCTGGCGTATAATTTGCGGTATAACTATCCCAATCAATTTTAGCCATTTCCATTCTATCAAAAAAACATAATATATTATATAGATCCTGAGCAGTATCATAATATATTGCGCGATTTTGCATTAAGTAAATATGGCCATAATCATAAAAATGAGGAATTTCTTTTGGAAGCCAACTAATAATAGGTTTATTTCTAATAGTAAACTCAGCTACTGATAAACTAAAAATTTCTCCATCAGCTCGCGCGTGCATCATAGCATCACAAGTATTAACAAACTTCGCCTTTACAGACTCGTCCATCGTCCATGGAAGATGAATAACTCTCTCGTGATCAATAAACTTATCTGTATTTAAAAAGACGAACCAGAGGTCTTTACGTTCCTCTAATGCTTGTTTAATTGCAGGATAAACAAATTGTAGGTTAAAAGTTTCTCTACCACCATGACGACCAAGAACTAATGCATCTTTAGGGATACCCAATTCTTCTCTAAATGTATCATGCATATCTGGAGCTTCTTTTTCTAGAATATGATGAACATAAGGATGAGTTGCTCCAAATTTTTCTGAAATATATTTACATACCCCAGAATAAACGTCAGCATGAGGATCATGCATTCTAAACACACAATGAGCCAACGATTTAGCATTAGTAGGCATTATACCATCATTTTCTCCAGCTTTAATTGCATAGAACGCATCAATCTTTTGCTTATCGCAAATTTTTTCTATAGCAGTTCTAACATTATCATTTTTAGCTCCATCTCTATATTCTTCTTCATATAAGATTGTTGAAAAATCTTTAAATCGATTTAAAGATGGAGTTGGTTTTAATCCAGAGGAAATAATAATAGATTCATTACCCAAAATTTCTCTATTATATTTTGCATATTTGTAGAGACAAATTTCAGTACCTCTTTCACCTAATTGATTACTGTGGAACGCGATTCGCATTAGCTCTTTCCTCATCCATTTTTCTAAATTTTTCTACTGAATATTGACGTTCTTCTGTTTCAAGAGCTTGTAATTCAGGTTTTAAATAATTTGCATCTTCATGATATCTAAAACAATGAACAACTTTTTCAATCATAATTGGCGGACCATAATGCCAGTAAGATCTAACAAAGTATTCTCCATCAACAACAAATCGTAAATTTTCATCCATATCAATAGCAAATTCTCTACGAACTGCATAAGTAGAAGGGTTTCCTGTCGAATTATCTCCGTTTACATATGCATTATCAAATCTAGGTAATCTAGGATTAAAGAATTCAGTTCTATTTTCATTACAATTAACAAAACCAGCAATTAACCACTTTTTATCTGGATTTGCTTGAAACGCATCCCAAGTTTCCTGCAACCCAGTTTGTTCAACAAAAAAATCATCCATAAATAAAATTTTACATATTTCTCCAGTAGCTTTTTTCATACCAAAATTAACATTGGCTGCAGTAGAACCGCGCATATAATCGTTTTTATAGTATTTAATATCTAATACATGAGAAAAAGTGTCACAAATAGCTTTTAAGTTATCGCCAACACTATGGTCAGCAACAACAATATCGAAATCTTTAAAATGTTGATACGATAATGAAGCAAAAAATTCTACTAAAAATCTTTCACTATAACCTTCTCTAATAGAAGAAGTATGAATGGGGGCAATTATTGATATTTTTGGCATTATTTAATCCTTTTCGTACATTGATCTAGGAAAGTATGTTTCACCTAAACTTGAAATTGGCGGCATAAAGGGAGCATTTTTTATTGTATAGAAATCGCTATTACAAACTGAACCTATCCACATTTCAGCTTTTAGCCTAATAGAATTCCAAGTTCGTAAATCAGTAGAATTAATTAAATTTATCCACCAATCATTTTCCATTATATCAGGGAGTTTATTTATATGCGAAGATTTAGACCACCAAATTGTTCCTGAATAATGAGGAGTTGGCCATTCGCACAAATTAACTCCAGCGCAAGAATGTGTTTCTAATGCTTTAATACAAAGTTTCCAGTTTTCAACGCAACCCCATTCTAAAAACTTTCTCCAATTATAATAATTAACATATCTTCTAAAATCGCCTGCTTGTTTCATTCTACTTGTAGCAGTAACTCCTTTAGAATGAAGATAAAGAAAATAAGCATCTTCGCGTTTAGCATGAGCCTGTAATTCTTTCATTGTTATAGTTTCGTCATGAGGATTATGATTATCCAAATAATTAGAAGATAATTGTTGATCATTTAATTTAGTTTCACAACAATTTAATACTTGAATTTTATTAAACTGAGTACATAATCCAACAAATAAATTTATTTGTTCCGGTGAACCGATACAATTAACATACATTTTTTCCAATTCATCATATAAACCGGAATTTATAGTTAAATAAACTTGGTCTATAAATAAACTAGACCAAGTTCCAGTATCATCAGTAAGGTAAATATGATAATACAAATATTTTTTCATTAGGCTAACTCAATCCATTCTTGATTATCTAATGACCAATGAACGACTTCTGAAATACGTTCTTGAAGAGATACTTTTGGTTCCCAACCTAGAGATTTCATATATTCACCAGATAATGCATAACGTAAATCATGTCCAGGTCTAGAAGTATGAAAATCAATCATTTCATAATTTAATTCTTTTCCAGCTGCAGCAGCAATCATTTTGGCTAAAGATAAATTATCAATTTCTTCTTTACCAACAACATTAAATTTAGGACATTTAGCATTACCATAATCAGGTTCGTAAATAGAAGGATTATTTAAATTTAACAAAAATAGCATAGCATCAGCAACATCACTTGCATGAATATAATGGCGACTACCAGCTTTAGTTTTATCCGCATTAGAATGAATAAAAACTGTATCTCCATCTCTAGCTCTACGAATGCACAATGGAATAAACTTTTCTGGATGTTGACGTTCACCAAACACATTCATTGTATGCGTAACAAAAATTGGAGTACCGTAAGTATTTTCATAAGCTACACATAATTCTTCGCCTGCGGCTTTAGATGCTGAATATGGATTTGTTGAATTATATCTATCGCGTTCTTTGTAATCAACGCCTTCTGGGGCAACACCAAAAATTTCATCAGTAGAAAAATAAATAAATCTTTCTAAACTCTTATGTTTTCTAGCAAACTCAAGAATATTTGTAGTTCCCACTACATTATCCATTACAAATTCCATTGGAAATTCAATAGATCTATCTACATGACTTCCTGCAGCTAAATGTAAAATATAATTTATTTCACCAATAAAATTTTGCGTTAATGTTGAAATTTCAGCCTTTAAATCATGAAATACAAATTTAATTCTACTTTTAAATTCCGGATTCCTAGTTATAATGTCGCTCAATCTATTTAAATTTCCAGATAAATCTAAACGATCTAAGGTAACAATTTCCCAGTCAGTATTCTTTAAAAAATGATACACAACATGATGCGCAATAAAACCGGCTCCGCCAGTTATCAATACTCTTTTAGTCATTTTAAAAACCCTCAATTATAATTACAAATTTTACCAGAATAAACTTCTATAGAATTAAACATTCCATCAGTAGAAAAAGTTCCATTAACTATTTCTTCGCAACGTAACTTAAATAAATCTGCATTTTGTTTATATCTACCCTGAAATAAATGAAACACAGAATTAGCAAATACTGTTCCAATACCATAATACCCAAAATTACCCAACCTCCAAACACCTTCAATTGGTTCACGTTCAAAATGAGTTGGATATAATGCTTTGTATGGAACCATATGATCTTCGGCAACATATGAAACTTCTTCAGCAACATCACTTCTTGTATTTTCCAAAAAAGATGGTTTACCCATTTTAACCCATGTATCTCTATATATGAAAAAGAAACATGGAGCAGCAAAGATATGCGCTCTTGGTGCAATATGATTTGATGCCTGAGCTGTTCCAATAAATGATTTTGTTGCAGTTGCATATGCAATAGCATATTCTACAATACCTGCATTTAAGGGAACGCAATCATTATCAAAAAAACCAACAACGTCAGCTGTGCTATTTTCTAAAACCTCATTCATCCATTGACCATGAGGAATTGTAGTTAAATCATACTGAACTTTTAATCCTAAATGCTCAGTAACTTTTTTATGGGAGTCAATTAAATATTCTCCATTTTGCCAATACATACATCTTAAATCTACTGTTATTTCACCCATGGATATTTCCCATTATATTTTTCTCGCATTATTTTATTACCTTGTTCAAAAAATTCTTTTGTCACAGAACCCTCATTACCACCCAATCGATAATTAATTGTATATTCTCCAGAACATTCATAATTATTAAAATTATCGTGCAATACTTTAAAAATTACTCTATCTTCTCCCCAACCAGAATGCCAGAATGAAGCAATTTTAATAGCAATTTCTCTAGGGATACAATAACAATTAGTATCAACCATATTTGTATTAGTCCAAGCTGACCATTTACCTAAACTTTCGCAATTATCTTGTAATATATAGTTGCCACTAGGAGAATAAATATTTCGTAAACTATACGCCCATTGACACCCAGTTGATTCTATAGTAGAAATCATAGATTCAATATGATTTGGCTCATACCAATTATCTTGATCCAAGAAAAATAGATAATCTTTATTTACTAGATGAGAAAACGCAGCATAAACTCGCTGGCCATAAAAACCGCCAGCCCCAACATTTTCCTCTAGATAAACTATTTGAATAGAAACACCAAATCCTTTACCAAAAAACATCTTTCTTACTTTAGATGCAAATTCCTTTCCATCAACTACAATAAGAGCAGTAACATCTTTATATGTTTGTTTAGAAATACTCTCTACTGCTTTTAAAAGAGTATCAGCTCCTGTTGTAGGAATTATTACTATTGCACTTTTCATTATACTT
>CAZYEM010000208.1:0-7615 GCA_964646395.1 uncultured Bacteroides sp. | reverse complement strand
AAAAATTTGAAGTGGCAATCCAGTTTGTGGCATCATACATAAGTGTTTGTCCCATATATCCTGTAGGTAAAACATCCATAATTGATGGGTCCCATTCGGTGCCATTCCATTTCAATACCTGCCCGGTATTTGGATTGTTGGTTGAAAGAGGGTTTCCTCTGAGGCTAACCACTGTAAGCGTATCATCACCTGTAACATCGCCGGTATGTGTGGCATTAGACTGGGTATTGGCAATACTGAAGTTGGGATAGGTACCTGTTGCTGAAATTCCTATTCCCGATGTAATAGTTACAGTTTGATCCGGAGCTGTGTTGTTTACGGTAGTTCCGCTGATATTTATACCGGTTCCGCTTGTGTAAGTAGTATTGTTGTCGGTAGAGTTGATGGTAAAATTGGGATAAGTACCACTGACAGTCGTTGCACCAGTTCCGTTTAAGGTAACTATCTGGTCTGGTGCTGTATTATTAATGATAGTTCCTGAAACATTAATGCCAGTTCCTCCTGTATAAGTGGTGTTGTTGTCAGTTGCCGGTTCCCATTTTAAGGTTATACTGTTCCATTTTAAAGCCTGTCCGTTTGCAGGTGCTGTTGTAGCAATATCCCTTCCTTGTAATTTCACGACAGTTAATGCACTGTTTCCGGTTGCATCACCTGAATGGGTAGCATTGGGCTGTGTATTGCTAATGCTGTTTCCTGCAATATTAATACCGTTGCCGGCAGTGTAAATGGTATTGTTATCGGTAGAATTAATGGTAAAATTGGGATAAGTTCCGCTAACAGTAGTAGCACCTGTTCCATTTAATATAACTATCTGATCCGGAGCAGTATTGTTTATGGTAGTTCCGCTCACATTAATAGCGGTACCGCCTGTATAAGTGTTGCCTCCACTACCGGCAGTATTGGAATACAAGGCATAAGGTACCGAAAGTAGCTGAGTTGTCCCCATCAGGGCAAAAGTAGTTCCGCCTGTAGCATCCATTTCGGTTTTCAAATAATAAGCGTTATTTCCCCAGCTTATGCTGCTGAAATTACCTGAAACGACAGTGCCTCCGCCTATAATAAGCGTAGCTTGTCCGAAAGCATTGGTGGTTTTGGCATGGGTTTCCACATAAACAGCAGTACCACTGGCAGAAGCCTGCAATATGCTGATACGGAAATTTACATTCTGATTGGCTATCAGATTACCCGAGGCATCGCGGGCTACTGCCTGATAATTGAACTTTTGGGGTGCCTGTGCAAAGAGATTTCCTAAGGAAATCAGGATTGCAATAATAAAAAAGTAGATGTTTTTCATGTGTTTTTTGTTTAATAAGTAATTAATGTATGATATAAATATTAAATTTTTTATTGTTTGTTTTGAACTTATAATGTCAAAAAAACATTTAATCGATTTTTATGCTACAAATATAATATATCAAAAAGCAATATTTACATTTAGTTAACTAAGTTCATGTTTTTTTTATTTTTTTTAAAAACTATTTTTGAGATAAGACTCAAAAGTATTGTCAAATAAGTGTTTTAAAGTATTGTCATTGATAAATAGATATTAAAATATATTTTTTATTAAACTAATTAATTATTCTTACTTATTTTTATACAAAATTAATTTGTAACTCCTCAAAATGCATCCCTATTTATAGGGATTTTTATTTAAATAATAACAATATTTTAAATTCCCTATAAATGGGGATATTTTTCTTTATCTTTGTGTTTACTTTTGTAAAACATTTATACTTATGAAAAGAATCATAAAAATATCAGTATTTATAATCTTGTTGGGTGTAATCACTATTCAGCAGAAAGCATCGGCCCAGACAGCCCAGATTGATTCTCTTAAAAAGGAATTAGCAAAGGCCATTGACGATAATAAAAAGATTGAATTACTTGGCGTAATCCGCGAACTATATATGTATATAGATATGAAAACTGCCGGTGAATATGCTGATAAAATGAAAGATGTAGCAGAAAAAAACGGAGATGATCATTTAAAAGCCATCGCTTATTGTGCAATAGGTACACATAATATAATCATAATGGATACTGCTAAAGCATTAAGCTATTTAAATAAAGGAATAAAATTATGTGAAAAATTTAATGATACACATGGTAAAATAACTATGGGAAATACACTGGTTTCTCTTGGTACATTATATCACATGAATGGGATGTACAAAAAGGCTTTACCCTATTATCTGAAAGCTGACTTAATCTATTCTGAACTTAATGAAGACAGAAGTCTAGCTACAGTTTACAGCAGACTTACTGATCTTTTCAAAAGATTGGGACAGAAGGATAAATATGAATTATATACTGAAAAGTTGCTTAGCATTGCCATAAAGCTTAATGATGATTTTGTATTGTTGATGGCTAAAACACTTAAAACCGAAATTTTAATTGAAAAAGGAAGCTTAAATGAAGCAGAAAAACTTTGTAATGATTTAATTAATTTAGGAACTAAGATTAATAATCAGCAATCTCTTGCATCAACTAATGGAAATCTCGGTATGATTGCAAAAAAGAGAAAGCAATTTGCAAAATCATTGGAATTTTATCAAAAGAGCTCAGAGATTAGTTTAAAACAAGGACTTACCTTTAATTATTGTGAAGCATTGTCTGCAATATCCGAAAATTATTATCAATTGAAGCAATATACCAAAGGACTTGAGTTTGCAAGAAAAGCTATTGATATTGCAAAAGAAAATTCTTTTGAAGAATTGCTTAGGGTGGCATTACATATTGGTTCTTTAAATGCCGGAGAACTTGGTCAGGATAAATTTGCATATTCATATCTTAAAGAATATCTTAAGTTGTATGAAAAGAATGTTGATACTGAAACAAAAAAACAGATTGCTTTTGCAGCCGAAAAATTTGAATCGGAAAAGAAAGCAATTGAAATTAAGCAGTTAAAAGCAGAAAAGCAATTGCAAGAGTTGGTTATTAAAAGGAGAAATCTCCTCATGTATGGTTTGTCAGGATTAATGATATTGATGGTAATTGTTATGATAATGATTTACCGTAATATACAGCATCGTAAGCAGATAATATTGCAGCAGAACGAAATAAAAGAGCAAAAAATACAGGAACTTGAGAAAGAAAAGATGCTAGTTGCTACAAGAGCAGTAATGCAAGGTGAAGAAAAAGAACGTACCCGTCTGGCACGCGATCTGCATGATAGTTTAGGAGGTATGCTCTCAGGAATTAAACTTAAATTAGCTATAGCTATGAAAGGAAATGTTGTTTTACCGGAAGATATGGCAGTACAGTTCGAAAATGCACTCGTTCTGCTCGATTCAACAATCGGCGAACTGAGACAGGTTGCCAATAACCTGATGCCGGAATCATTACTGAAATTCGGATTAAAGGTTTCTATGGAAGATTTTTGCAATCGGTTTAATGAAAAGGACAATGAATTGGTTCATTTTCAATTTTATGGAGAAGAAATAAGACAGGAATCAGAATTCGAAATTGCAATTTACAGGATAGTTCAGGAGTTGATTTCCAATGCGATTAAACATGGAAATGCTTCAAAAATAGAAGTGCAGCTTATCGTTGACGAAAACAGAATATGCCTTCAGGTAATGGATAATGGGATAGGATTCGACAAAGATTTGATTAATACAAAGGGAAGAGGCTTGAAAAATATTGAAAACAGAGTAGCTGCTCTTAATGGAATTATCGACATTCAGAGTGCTCCGGGAAAAGGTTCGGAAACAAGCGTAGAATTCAGTAAAGATTTTAAAAAAGCATAAAATATGATTATGAAATTTTTAATCATCGAAGATCATCCTATAGTGGCAGAGGGCCTTCAAAAACTATTAGTCGAAACATTTATAAATTCGGAGTGTTTTATTGCAGGTAACGGAAAAAAAGCATTGGCAATTCTTAATGGTCATCCAATTGATATAATTATTTTAGATATTAATCTGCCTGATTGTAATGGATCAGACCTTTGTACAGATATTAAAATGAAATTTACTTCTATTAAAATAATCACTTTATCGTCTTATGGACAAAGAAGCTATGTTGAAAAAATGATGAATGCTGGTTCTTCCGCATATCTGCACAAAAATGCAGAACCTGAGGAAATTATTGAAGCAATAAATACTGTTATAAAGGGAGATATTTATTATAGTAGTTTTATTAAAGACGTGATGCATAGTAATAATGACAGCAAAAAACATTCTGCAATTCCTCTATTAACCGGACGTGAAACTCAGATTTTAAATCTTGTTGTTGAAGGGTTAACTAATCAGGTGATTGCTGATAAATTATTTATCAGCCTGCAAACTGCAATTAGTCATCGTAAAAATTTATTGATAAAATTTAATGCAAGAAATACAGCTGAGTTAGTTAGATTAGCATTACATAGCGGGTTAATTGATTAGAATCATTTATTAATAATCTAAAATCCTCAAGTAGTTTTGTTTTGTAATTTTAAATAGAATGAATATTAAATTAGTAAACTTAATGATTTCGCTAGTTTTACCTTTTTAATTAAAAAAGCAATCGACTCCAATAAAAGTCGATTGCTTCTATGCACAATAATAAATACTTATAATTAAAATAGTAATAGGCTTTTTAAAAAGTAATAGTTATATGTTTTTTTATCTTACTTAAGATTGCTGTTAACAATAAGTGTTATTTTTCTTTTTCTTTCAGTGATGAGTTAAATCAAAAATATTGTTTTTCTATAATTTCTACCACTTTTATATCATCCTAAACACACAAATATCTTATTTTTGAATTAGAAGTTTTTTATTCTTAGTTTCTGAATTAGATTTGATTTCAACTATATAAACTCCATTTTTTAAATCTTCAACATTAATTTGTTGTTGATTTTGTTGAAGTATTTCTGTTCTGACTAATTTTCCTGTAATATTATAAATATTTAAAGTCAGTTTTTCGTTGTTAAAGTCTTTAAAATTCAAATGTATTTTATTTGAAGCCGGATTAGGATAAATACTTAGGTCGGCATTTTGATTTATTTCTTTAACAAAAGAAGGATCAGCCACAGCTGTACCATCAAAATAAATACTTGATGCCGTTGTAAAATTGTCTGTTCCAAAATTAACCATCAATAATGGATATCTTGCATTTTCTCTCCAGAACATATAGCGGTTATCTACCTTAGATTGTCCTTGTGAAACACCAAAACCCACTAATATAGCAGGAGGAGCTGGAGAACCATTCATGTAAAAACTATCAGTTTGCAATACCATTCTCTTTACCATGAGTACATCATAAGCTAAACTTGGTCCTGTTAAGGTTGGAACCCTCATTTTGCCCCAGCTTATTACCGAATCTTTCCTAATTGTATTGGTAACTTTCTGACAGGGAGCATTAAATAAAGAATATGAATTAATTGTCAGATTAAAATTAACAAAACTTCTGACATTTGTTTGCCATGTAGTATTCATTGTAGTTGGGAAAGGCATTATATAGGAAGGAGTGCTGTAAACACAGAATTGTGCAGGGAAATTGCAGGAATCGTTTGGATTGCCTAATAATGTTACCCCATAACGTTGATCTTTTACTGTATATCCAAGAGAATTTACTCCATTAGCTGATGTTTGAATATATGAATTATAGTAGTAATACCAGCTTGGAATAAAAAGTGCAGAGTTTGTTGTATCAGCATAAGTTGCATTTGGAAAATTAGAATTGGGAAATGCAACATACTGATCAGTAATAACATTTCCGGCTACTAATCCAGAAAAATTCCATTGTTGGTTTGCTCCAATGGTTGGTAATGTAAAACCTGTAACTCCAGCTTCAACTGCTATGACATTTCCTGGTGTGAAACTGGTGTTTGATTGATTAAGTGTAATTTGTGCCTGTGTATTTAACACAAACAAAAAAGTTGCAATACTAAATAATACTTGTTTTTTCATAATACTTTTTCTTTAATGAATATTTAAATATTTTGTACTACAAAAATACAATGCAAAAAAACAATAATCGTAAAATAATCTAAATATTTTGTTAATCTTGATTTTTAAATTTTGGAATTTATTTAAAATGCTTATTAATGAATGGATTCAGAATAAGTATTATTTATATAATTAACATTTTATATTTAATATGAGATTTTTTTTGGAAATCAGAGACAATTATTATTTAGGTTGAATAATATTAATTCACAAAAAAGAAAGGGAAATAAATCAACCTCTCAGTGTATAAAAAATGAAAGAAACATTAAACGTTTTAAGTTTTTAATGTTTTTCATCTATTTCGTGAGAATGCATAATCTTATCGGTATAAGCCAATAATAAAGCTGAAATGATGAATACCAGATGTATTGAAATCTGCAGAACTGCATCCTGAAGTGTAATGTTATGAATATCAACAAATGTTTTCAACAGATGTACTCCCGAAATACTAACCAATGAAACAATAAGTTTTATTTTTAGGGTACTTGCATTTATTTTACTTAGCCAATCGGGTTTATCTTTATGATTGTCGAATTCTATTTTACTAACGAAAGTCCAGTAGCCTCCAATAAAAACAACTACAAGTAAATTTATTACCATCGAAATATCAATTAAACCCAAAACAGAAAGCATTATGGCATTTTCTGATAGTGAAGAAAAATCTTTTATCAGAGCCCATAACTGAATCATAAACTTAAAAGTATATAATAAGGATGCAATGATAAGTCCTAAATAAACAGGCATTTGTAACCAACGACTAAAGAAGATAAATTTTTCAATTCCTTTTTCAAGATTTCGCATAAAATTATTGATTTAATATAATATCAGTTAATAACAAATTATGTTGAATTTGGTTTTGAAATAAAGTTTAGTAATTTAGAAGATATTTAATGAAAAAAATATTCCGACATTGTAATTTTCCATTCCGATTTTATGATTATTAATCAAACAATTATCTCTTGAATATAACCATGGATAATCATTTATCTTAAATAAATAACCACCATAAATTCCTGCAGTCCAGTAGTTATAAACAAAATCAGATTTGTTGTAAAATTTATAACCAAGCTTAAATCCCATAAATCCGGTAAGCTGATTAAATCTGATATCTAAATCTCTTTCAGCAATATATTGATTTAATGGTATCTGATTTTCGTTGTTGCTATTTGTTAACCGATATTTATACCATTTTAAAGCAAATTCGGGTGTAAACCATATTCGTTTTGAGTCAATTAAACAATATCCAAACTGCAATCCATAATGTGTGCTGTTTAAGCAAATGTTTAAGGAATCATCTTTATTATTGGTGTTATATAAAATGCCAATATTAAATCCTGCGAAATAATTTTTGTAGCTACCTGCCAACTCCCAGTTTATCGTTACACCTGTTTTCTCCAGCATATCAGTATTATGAGAACCCAATGTGGTTTTGAAAGAACTGAAATCATTAAAAACAATATCCGTTTGAATGCTCATGATAAAAATGAAATCATTTTTTTGTCTGGTCTTAATAGTTTGTTCTGGTTCCTTATAATCCGGATCTTTCTGCATCGTAATATTTAATGGATATACAATTGTATCAATAGAATTTATTGTAATAGTTTTTAATTCAGCACATTTTATTGTTAATGTTTTTTCAAGCCATTGGTCAACTACAATATGAAAAACACCGTATTTATCAACAT
>CAZYEM010000207.1:0-7621 GCA_964646395.1 uncultured Bacteroides sp. | reverse complement strand
CAAATTGCTTTAATAATGCTTCTTACATCATAAGGTAATTTAGGATTGGTTGGAAATATACTATCAATCTTATAAGATTTTGTTTTTGGTGACTTTTTGGGGAATGATTCTGCTTTTTTTGTATTATTCCAAGGGATAAAGCTCACTAATTTCTTGATCTGGTCAAAACATTCATCTTCGCTTTCAGCAAAAAAATGTGCATTTCCGGTAATTTCGGCCTGAACACGAGCACCTCCCAGTTCTTCCATTGAAATCTCTTCTCCAAGTACTGTTTTTATAACTTCAGGTCCGGTAATAAACATCTTGGAGATTTTGTCAACCACAAATACGAAGTCTGTTAATGCTGGTGAATAAACAGCTCCACCTGCACAAGGTCCCAAAATAACAGATATTTGAGGAATTACTCCCGAAGATAAAGTATTCCTGTAAAAAATTTCTCCATAACCTGCCAAAGAGTTAACTCCTTCCTGAATACGTGCACCACCAGAATCGTTAATACCAATAATTGGCACTTTCAATTTCATAGCGTGATCCATGATTTTGGTTATTTTTTTTGCATGCATATAGCCTAATGAACCACCTGCAACAGTAAAATCCTGAGCATAAATGCAAATAGGGTGTCCACTAATTGTTCCGGTTCCTGTAACAACTCCATCACCAGGCAAATACTTTTTATCCATATCAAAATCTTTCCCGGAATGCTCTACAAAAAGATCATATTCGAAAAATGAATTTGGATCTAATAATGTAATGATTCTTTCTCTGGCAGTTAACTTGCCTGTGGCCTTTTGCTTTTCAATAGCTTTTGAACCACCACCTTGCAGTGCTTCTTGCATCCTTTTTCTGAGGTCTACGGTTTTTTGTTTTACTGACATTTGTTTTAAATTTAATTAAACCTATCTACCCAAATTAGCTACAAAGATATAATCTTTTTTGAGAATATTTTCTTTTTACATTTTATAACAAGTAAATATAAGCTTGGATATATTCAATTTTTTTCTGTAATTATCAAATAATTCGATTAGTATTGATTTTTTTGTATATTATTAGATTCATGATTTTTAACTTTTATTAAGAAATCATAACTGATTAAAACTAAATATTAAAATGTATTTGCTGATAATCTGCTATATACAAAATGAAACTATTTTATTATGCAGAATACCAAATATCTAATAGATTTAATAAAAAAACATAAACAGATTTGCAGTAAATTATATTTCATTATTTTTGTAAAAATTTTTTCAATGAACATAAAAATTGTAAATACATCTAAACATCAGTTACCTGCTTATGAAACTGAATATTCTGCAGGCATGGACTTAAGAGCTGAATTGAAAGAGGTAATAACTTTAAAACCAATGGAAAGGAGTCTGATTCCAACTGGTTTATTTATTGAATTACCTTTAGGTTATGAGGCACAGATTCGACCAAGAAGCGGATTGGCTTATAAGCATGGTATCACAGTATTAAATTCACCAGGAACTATCGATGCTGATTATCGTGGAGAAATAAAAGTAATTCTGGTGAACCTTTCAAACAACGAATATGTTATTAATGATGGCGAAAGGATTGCTCAGATGATAATTTCTCAACATGCCAAAATTAGTTGGACTGCTGTTGAGCTACTGGAACAAACAAGCAGAGGTGAAGGTGGTTTTGGACATACTGGTAAGTAACTGGTTTAATTACAATAAATTGCTCTTCAGTAATTACTCTTCAATAATTTTAATATTAATTTTTACAATAAAAAAATAAAAAATGAAAATAATCATACCAATGGCAGGAATGGGCAAAAGAATGCGCCCTCATACACTTACAATTCCAAAACCATTAATTCCGGTTGCCGGAAAACCAATAGTTCAAAGGTTAGCTGAAGATATCGTTAAAATCAGTCAGGAAAAAATTAATGAAATTGCTTTTATTATCGGTGATTTTGGTATAGAAGTTGAAAATACTTTGATAAAAATAGCTGAATCACTTGGTGCAAAAGGTAAAATTTATTATCAAAACGAACCTTTGGGAACTGCTCATGCTATTTTATGTGCTAAAGAATCGCTTCAGGGAAAAATTACAGTGGCTTTTGCTGATACTTTATTTAAGGCTGATTTTATTTTAGATGAAACTCAGGATGGAATTATTTGGGTTCATGAAGTAGATGATCCAAGTGCATTTGGTGTTGTTAAAACTGATGATAATGATATAATTACAGATTTTATTGAAAAGCCAAAAACATTTATTTCAAATAAAGCAATTATTGGAATTTATTATTTTAAAGATGGTGAATATTTTAAAAGTGAATTACAATATCTTATCGACAATAATATCATCAAAGGTAATGAGTATCAATTAACGGATGCCTTGCAAAATATGATGAAAAAAGGGACTCAGTTTTCAGTTGGCAAAGTAAACGAATGGCTGGATTGTGGAAATAAAGATGCAACAGTAATAACAAATCGCAGATTATTGATAAATAGTAATGGTGATAATCTTGTATCTAAGTCTGCAAAAATTACAAATTCAATTATTAATCATCCTTGTTATATTGGTGAAAATGTTGAAATTACAAGTTCAATCATAGGACCTTATGCGTCAATTGGGGATAATTCGGCAATTACTCACTCCATTATTACAGATACTATAATTCAAACCAATTCTAAAATTAAAAATGCAAATATTGATAACTCAATGATTGGAAATTATGTTGAATATAAAGGAGATATTAATGAGTTAAGTATTGGTGATTTTACAACTATTAATTATAATGTATAGATGTTATAATATTCTATCTGTTTTATCGTTGAATAATCAATTTGCTTAAAGCAAAATCTATAAAATGAACATTGTAAATGAATATTAAAAAGTCTCTATTCTATAGCGTATTAGCATTAACACTTATTGTTTTTTCTTGTAAAGTAGCTGAAAAGAGTAATAAGAAATCAAAAGCAACTATTTCAAATTCTTACAGATTATCTATAGATGGTATTTTTATTGATGCCAATAAAGAAAAACTTTTAGGAAATTACAAGAATGCACTTGAACTTTTTTCAACGGTTATTAATAAAGATCCTGAAAATTCTGCAGCCTTATATGAAATTGCACGAATTTATCAAACTCAAAAGAAAAATGCAGAAGCATTACTTTTTGCGAAGAAAGCTGCTGATATTTCGCCCGATAACAATTGGTTTCAATTACTTTTGGCTGATTTATATAATATCAATCAGCAATATAAAGAAGCTACTAATGTTTGGTTAACTATAATTAAAAAAAATCCAGACAATACAGATTATTATTATGATTTGGCAAATGCTTTAATTTATGAAAATAAATTAATGGAAGCAATTAAAATTTATGATTTAATTGAAAAGAAAATAGGAATTACTGAAAATATTTCACTTCAGAAGCAGAAGATATATCTTACTGAAAATAAATTTGATAAAGCAGTTCAGGAACTCGAAAAACTTTCAAATGCATCTCCTAATGATATTCGGTATATTGCAATGCTTGCCGAATTGCACATGTCAAAAAAAATGTATGAAAAGGCGTTGATTTATTATAGCAAAATTCTTGATAAAGATCCTAATGAAAAATTTATACATATTTCGTTAGCAAGTTATTATAGAGAAGTTGGGAATAAAGAAAAATCATATCAGGAGCTTAAGAAAGGTTTTGAGAATCCAATTTTGGAGATTGACACTAAAATTCAGATATTGCTTTCCTATTATTCTATTACAGAAATATATAATGAATTAAAATCTCAAGCATTTGAACTCTCAGAAATATTAGTTAAAACTCATCCTACTGAGGCTAAAGCTTATTCAATTTATGGCGATTTTATGTATCGCGATAAAAAGTTTTCCGAAGCAAGAGAAGCATTTAGAAAAGTTAATACTATTGATAGTAGTAAATATGAAGTTTGGGAAACGTTACTTATAATAAACTCAGAATTAAATGATACCAATGCATTGCTAAATGAAAGTGAAAGAGCAATTCAACTATTTCCCGAACAACCATTACTTTATCTGTTTTCGGGAATTGCTAATTTCCAGGCATATAATTTTAAAGAAGCTATACGGAAATTAGAAACAGGGGTAAAATTTGTAATTGATAATGAAAAATTAGCTTCACAATTTTATACATATTTAGGTGATATTCACTATAAAAACAAAGACTATCCAAAAGCTTATCAATCCTATAACAAAACATTGGAAATAGATTCTGATAATGTTTATGTTTTAAATAATTATACTTACTATCTATCATTACAATCTGCTGATCTGGATAGAGCAGAGGAAATGGGAAGAAAACTTAACCTTTTAATACCCAATAATTCATCATATCAGGATACGTATGCCTGGGTTTTTTATAAACTGGGAAGATATGAGGAAGCAAAAAAATGGATATTAAAAGCATTGGAAAATGGAGGAACTGACAATGATATAATTATGGAACATTGTGGTGATATTTTTTATAAGTTGGGAAATAAAACAGAAGCCTATGAATATTGGATAAAAGCCAAAAAAATCGGAAATGGGTCTGAGTTTTTACAAAAGAAAATTGATGAGAAGAAATTGTATGAATAATTGTAAGGCAATAAATTTATTTATTTCTATCATATTAATATTTGTTGTATTATCATGTAAAACGTCTAAAATTGTAAAATCTCCTGTAATCGAAAAAGAAGTTGCAATTATTCAACCTGAAAATATTAAAACGGATAGTATTATTAGCAAAATGAGTGCAAATCAATTCGATTTTGAATGGTTTTCTGCAAAGTTTTCTGCTGATTATGAAATAGATAATAATAATACTAGCTTTAGTGGGCAAATTCGGATAAGGAAAGACAGTATTATATGGATTTCAATTTCTAAATTTTCGATAGAGGGTTTACGAATTAAAATTACTCAGGATAGTGTATTTGTTATTAATAGATTGGATGATAATTATTTTCAGGGCGATTTTAATTATATCAATAAATTTATCAATAATGCGATAGATTTTGATATGCTTCAAGCATTTATCATTGGAAATGATTTTAAATATTATGAAAATGATAAGTTTAAAACCAGTGCTGATGATAATTATTTTCATTTGGAAACGGTTAATCGCCATAAGCTTAAAAAATATATAAAAACAGAAAACGACAGATTAAAAATATTGGTTCAGAATATATTAATTGACAAAAAAACATACAAAATCAAATATTTAACTGTTAAAGAAGTAAAAGAAAATAATAAATTAAAAATTTCTTATGATAATTTTGAAAAGCTAAATGATAAATTATTCCCGAAATCTTTGAAAATTTCAATTCTTTCAGCAAAAGAAATAAATATAAATATCGAATATTCAAAAATTTACAAGGATGAACCTTTAAATTTTCCTTTTAAAATACCGGAAAGTTATGAAAGATTGATTCCTAAATAGATTTTTTTATAACTTTGGCATTTTAGAAAGTGAAAAGTATGATCAATAAAACACAACATATAATTTATCTTAATCTGACAATATTTATTTGTTTGATTCTTTCATTATCAGCAACTAATGCTTTGTTTTCGCAAAATGACAAAACTAAACTTCAGGAAAATAAAAAGAAAATAGAACAGGAAATTAAATTTACCAATCAATTATTAAAGGAAACAAAAAAAGATAAGCAAAATTCTCTTAATCAATTATTTGTTTTAAAAAATCAAATTAATAAAAGAGAGGAATTAATAACCAATATCAATCAGGAAATTAATGTTATTGTTGGAGAAATAAATTATACTCAAAATTCTGTTGAAAAACTAAGCAACGATTTAATAAAGCTAAAAAAAGAATACGCCAGAATGATTGTTGCTGCAAATAAAAACAGAGGAGCTAACAATATATTAATGTTTATTTTTGCGTCCGAAAATTTTAATCAGGCCTTTCAGCGGGTTAAATATTACAGGCAATATTCCTCGTTTAGAAAAACTCAGGCTCAATTAATTATCAAGAAACAAAGCGAGTTATCACAAAAGAAACAGCAACTTGAATCACAAAAAACAAATCAGAGTCAATTGCTGGTAAATAATGAAATAGAAAAAAAGCAATTAACTAAAGAGCAGGAAACAAAAAATGTTGCAGTACAGCAACTTCAGAAAACTGAAAAGGAATTATTAAAAACATTACGTAAAAAAGAAGCTGAAGCCCGAAAATTACAAAAAGATATTGAAAGAATTATAGCTGAAGAAGTGCGAAAAGCAAAAGAAGCTGCTAAACTTCGGGCTGAAAACAAAAGGAAGGAAGAAAAAGCAAACATTAAGACAGGAACTAAACCTGAATTGAAAGTAGAAAAGGAAGAAAAATCCACAAAAACTACTTCAGAAATATTAACTGATACACCTGAAGATATGGCACTTTCAACAAGTTTTGCAAGCAATAGAGGGCGTTTGCCATGGCCTTCGGAAAAAGGAATTATTTCAAGTTCATTTGGTCAGCATTCACATCCCGAATTACCGGGAATTGTAATAAATAATGATGGAATTGACATTACTACAAATAGAGGCGCTTACTGTAGATCTGTTTTTAATGGGGAAGTTACGGCTGTTATTTCCGGGCCTAATGGGAAGGATGTTATCATTATAAGACATGGAAATTTTTTATCAGTTTATTCCAATCTCGAAAATGTTTACGTTAGAAGGGGTGAAAAAGTTATTACAAAACAAAAATTAGGTTCAATTTCAACTAATGATGACGATGATAAAACAGTGTTGCAATTTCAGATTTGGAAAGGAAACAGTAAATTAAATCCAATGGAATGGATAGCCCGATAAATTATAAATACGTTAAAATTAGTTTTAAATTCTTTTTATTCAATTTAATATGAAGAAAATTATTTTAGTATTTTTGCTTATTAGCTGTAATTCAATATTTTTTTCTTGTTCGAAAGATGAAAGTGAAACCATACCTTATAGCTATGTAAATTTTTATATAAATCCAAATTCTACAATGTATTACAAATTGAATGTAGTAGGAGGTTGGGAATATTTAACAGGAGGTTATAACGGCATTGTTGTTTATCGGCTAAGTCAGGATGAATTTGTAGCTTTTGACAGAGCATGTCCTTATGATTATGCCAATGGCTGCCGCATTGAGGTTGAGTCTTCTTTTACTACTGCAATTGATTCATGCTGTGGTTCCCGGTTTATCATTACTGATGGCTCTCCATTTAACGGACCAGCCCATGTTTCGTTGAAGAAATACCGAACTGCTTATGATGGTAATAATTTACATATTACTAATTAATTGCAAAAGAATTATCAAAAAAGCGAAATAGAAAACCAGACTTAATATTCAGCTGGTAATTCTTTCATTTGTTTCAATGTAAAAACAGGACCGTCTTTACAAACAAAAACTTTACCTACATTACATCTTCCGCATTTACCAAAACCGCATTTCATACGATTCTCCAAAGTCGTAAAGATATTTTCATCGGTAAATCCTAATTTTTCCAACACAGGGAAAGTGAACTTAATCATAACAGGAGGTCCGCAAACAATGGCAATAGTATTTTCACTATTGGGCGCAATTTCCGATAAAACAGTAGGTACAAAACCAACTTTGCCATTCCATTCTGGAGTTTCGCCACCCGGGTCAACAG
>CAZYEM010000206.1:0-7653 GCA_964646395.1 uncultured Bacteroides sp. | reverse complement strand
CACTCGGAAATGCACTAGTCACAAATGAGAGTAGTATATTTTCACTCGGAAATGCGCTAGTCACAAATGAGAGTAGTATGTTTTCATGATAAATAAACTTATTTATCTTAGAATTAAAGAATAAGATACAAGATAATTGTATAAAAGTGAATATGAATTAAATAAAGTATTATTAGTAATAGCTTTATTTTATGTAAGACTTATACTTTACTTCAGTAATAGTGATATTTATCTTTTTAAACTACATCCTCTATATTATTAAATAAGCATTGTTTACATATGATTAGAAAACAGTTATGGAAAAATATATTGTAGTTAGCTACTTATTAATATGTTTTCTCAAGTAATTCGGGATGTTCTTTTTCAATTTTAATAAGTAATTCACCAAAAAGAGTATTAGCCCATGCAAACCATGATCGGGTATAATTGGTTGGATTATTCTTGTGAAAGGATTCGTGCATAAAGCCTGTGCCTGCATGTGTATATTTCAGCAATTGCAAACAATTGGCTATTTCTTTGCTATCGTCAGATGTTAATGCTTTCATTATAATCGACATTGGCCAAATCATATCCGGTCCCACATGAGGTCCACCAATACCTTCTGTGGTATTTCCTTTGTAAAAATAAGGATTATCAGAACTCCATACAAAATTGCGGGTGTTTTGATATATTTTATCCTTTTTATCTATATATCCTAAATAGGGTAATGAGAGTAAGGAAGGAACATTAGCATCATCCATCATTAAATAGTTGCCAAAGCCATCAATTTCATAAGCATATATTTCACCATAAACAGGATGCTTTACAATGGCATATTTACGTATGGCTGCATCAACTTCATCAGCTAATGAATTGCATTCATTGGCAAAAGTATTATCTTTCTTTATGTTTTTCTCCATATCAGCCAACTGACGAAGCGAAACAACTGCAAAACAATTTGAGGGAATTAAAAAAGCATAAGTTGTAGCATCGTCAGAAGGACGAAACATAGAACAAATCATACCATTTGGTTTTATTGGATTGCCATATCCATTTCCAAATTGAGTATCTGATGCTTTGGATGTATTCCGCATAAAACTATAAGGTCCTTTATCTGTCTTTCTCTGTTGTTCTTTAAATGTTTTAACTATTAATTTCATTGCATTTTGCCATTCAGCATCAAAACAGGACGTATCTCCGGTAAGTTTCCAGTAATTGTGTGCCAAACGAATAACATAGCATAAGCCATCAACTTCCCATTTTCGTTCATGCAATTCAGGACGCATTTTAGTTAAGTCGCTTTCCCAATAACTTCCTTCTTTATCAAAATTAAAGGCATTGGCATAAGGATCAATAAGCACCGATGCTGTCTGACGATTAATAACACCAGCAATAAGTTGTTGCAATTGTTTATCTTCTTTCATGTAAGGCATATAAGGCCATACTTGTGCAGAACAATCACGCAACCACATAGCATGAATATCTCCAGTAATAACAAAAGTAGTTGGTTTGCCATCCTTAATACTAAATTTAACGGTTTGATCTATCGTGTTTGGAAAACAATTACCAAACATCCACGATAATTCAGGATCTTTAATTTTCGACTTCATCTGTATAATCTTGTTTTCGATTACTGTACTCACAAAATTACGTTTTGATTCATCAACTCTAACCTTTGGAAAATTTTGAGCATTTGTAGTTACAATGGTATTAAATAATAATAATAACGATACTATTATTGTCAACAGGTTTTTGCTTTTGTCATTCATGCTTTTTTGCATTTTATTAATGAAAACTATTCGTTTATTAAATATGTAGCAAATTTAGATTAAAAAAATTAATTATTCTCAATATTTAAATGGTCTTTTAATATCGATTTACTATATTACATAAAAATGAATGATATTTGGAATTAATATTCAGAAATATACAATTATTTACTAACTAATATTCTTTAGCAATACTATAAAGTATGTTTCTAATCATAAAAATTATATCAGCATTTTATGTAAAATAAATATTTTCAACTGATTTTTCTTTTTGAAAATTCTATTTTTTTATTTGAGGATATTATACAATTTATGCTTATAAATGAGTAATTTTACATAATTAAACTATTTATATATAAGTTTAAAAGACATAAAATTAATAGATTATGTATCAGGTATAATACTAAGTAAAATAAAAATAAGATGAAAAAAATAATATTGTTGCTGATATGTTTTTATTCTGTTGCCTTATGTGCACAAGGTACAGCAATACCACAATGGGGAATTGCAGCAGGTGGAAGTGTAAATAGTCCTTCTTATGTAAATGAAGTTATAGCAGTTACAACAGATCATAGTGGTCATGTAATAACCGGTGGAGCTGTTGCAGGAACAATTGATTTAGATCCCAGTGGAGTAGTTGCCAACGTGTCATCAGTCAATAATACCCATCACAATGCATTCATTGCAAAGTATGATACACTGCATAATTATCATTGGGGCTTTAGTTTATTTAGTAACGATCAGAGTATGGTTAAAGACATTGCCACAGATGCTCTTGAAAATATATATGTAGCAGGAGATTTCATTAATCAGATGGATGCAGATCCTACTGCATCTAATTTTCTATTGAATGCAGCAGGTGGAAGTCGCGATTTATATATTGCCAAATACAATACCAATGGAATATTTAAATGGGCATTCAGATTAGGAAGCAGTCTCTCAACAGAAAATATGAATAAAATGATAACAGATACTGATGGTAATGTATATATTACAGGTCGTATTTCTGATTCTTCCGATTTCGATCCTTCAGCTACAGAACATAAATTATACGCTACTGCCAGTGGAGGAATGTATCTAGCCAAATACGATTCATCGGGAAATTATATCTGGGCTTTTTCAATAGATGAACCTTCCTTTAATGAAGAAGGCTTTTCATTGGCATTAGATGGTTATGGAAATATAGTTGTCGGGATGATTTACAGAGGAACTATTGATGCAGATCCATCTGCTACTGTTGCATCTTTTACAGGACAAGGAATTGGTGATGCTCTTATTGCCCGATACAATATAATAACCGGAAATTATGTATCAGCATTCAGTATTGGAGGAGGAGCTTCCGGTGGTCCTTCCATCAGTTCGGTTTTGATAACTATTAATCAAAACCATCAATTAGCCGTGAGCGGTCGATTTTATGGTAATCTTGATTTTGATCCGGGTTCTGGAACTCATTACCTTAACAATTCAAGTTATGATGATATATTTCTTGCTCGATATTCGTTAACCGGAAATCTTATATGGTGCTTTAATATCGGAAATAATACAGGAACTGTTCAACCTTTAAGCATAGATGCAGATAATGGGGGTAATATATATTTGATGGGTAATGCTTATGGATCAGCAGATTTAGATCCCGGTACTGCTAATGTATCTGCATCTGCTTTTATAGCCACTTATGATTCGCTGGGTAATTATAAATATGCAAATGGATTTAATGCTACTTCGGGAATATATTACAAAGGGTTTCATCTATTTGCTCAGGATTCATATTATCTGGGTGGTGGGTTCAAGGGAATATTATATATTTCGACTAATGATTTTGTCTTTGGTGCAAGCAACTGGAATGCTTTTGTGGTAAGATATGCACAATGTCTTCAACCTGATATTATAAATCAATCATCATCTGCCAGCATTTGTACCGAAGATAGTTTGCAGCTATATGTAAATACCATTGGAACATCATTACATTATCAATGGTATAGAGATAATGTAATGCTGAATGATACTACACCAACACTTCAATTAAATCATGTTGATTCTTCATATACAGGAACATACTCTTGCATTATTAATGGTAAATGTGGTGTTGATACTTCACAGAATATTGTAATTAATGTAAATCCACTTCCTGTGCCGGTAGTTGTTCAGATTGGTTCTTCTTTTCATACCGGAAGCTATAATTCTTATCAATGGTATATGAATGGAGCTCCGATTGTAGGTGCTAATAGTCAGATATATACTCCTCCTTTCAATTCATTGTATTTTGTTGTTGTAACTGACAATATGGGTTGCAGAGACACCTCTAATATGATTGGATTATCAGTAAATCTTACAGAAGTAAACCCTGTACAAAATTTTACTGTTTATCCAAACCCAGTAAGTAATGAGTTAAATATATTGTTTAATATTGATTTATACAATGCAACAGCACGTATTTATAATGTTGAAGGTGTTGAAGTAAAACAAATATTAATTGATAAAAGTACCAATCCTATAGATGTTAGCAATCTTGCAAATGGAATTTATACAATTAATATTACCAACGCAACTTACTCCAAATCATACAGATTTATAAGATTAAATAATTAAGCAAATATAGATTAATGCAAAAGAATTTCTAATTATAGTATTTTTGATACTTATTAAAAAAAACAACCAACAGTTTCTATTATCCGGAACTGTTGGTTATTACAATGAATTATGAAAAAATAAGAATATAATGCTGTGATATTATTTTTTTATTGCAGGATTCCAATCATAATCATGATAAACTGCATTAAATTTGTCGCCATCAATATCTAAAACAACAAATCCTTCCTGTGTCCCATTATAAGGGCCTTCCCACCACGAAGCACATACAGCACCACCAGTAATAAATGTCTTATCAATGATTTCCAGTTTTTCGTAATAATGTAAATGTCCTTGCAAAACAAGTTTTAAATTAGAATCTTTAAACAGATTAAGAACTTCTTTTGAGTTTACGATAACATCACCTTGTGAATTCGGAGCAAGTGAGCCGTAAAAATATTGCGATTGAAGCGTTAACAAAGGAATGTGTGTAATAATTACAGTTGGTGTCTTCTTATCTGTTTTAGAAATATCCATTTTAAGCCAATCCAATTGCTTTTCGTCTATGCCACCTTTATAAACAACATTATAATCACGTTGTATCGACGAAAGTATAATAAAATGCCAACCGTTTATATCAAAGGAATAGTAAGAAGGCTTTATTCGCTTTTCGTACATTCCTTTTCCATATTCCAAATGTGTAGTATCCTGATTTTGCTTTATATCCCATGCCCATATTTCATGATTTCCCATACAATTATACAAAGGACTTTTAAAACGTTTGGTCATATTAATATATAAGTTAAATAATGAATCGGCACGATTATATTTATTACTCAATACATCCATAACCAAATCGCCTCCTGTTATAACAAAATCAGGGTTTAATGCATTACATTCATCTATTGCTTTATTAAATCCTTCAATTGCATTAGGCTGATCTGTAATATGAATATCAGTCATAAAAATAAACCTAAACTTTTTCTTTGATTGTGATTGGGCATTGATACTTAACAATACCAATAAAACTAAAAAAAGATATACTACTTGTTTTTTCATTATACTATGTTTTTACAAAAATACATATTTATAGCGACATACATAAACTATGAAATACTTTAATATTATAACAATTTAAGCAGTAAGTTAAACACATTGTCATTATAAGAACCTGAGTTATTATATACTGTCCGACAAACGATTTTATCTGTATTTGTATATTATACATTTGTTTTTGAAAAAGAAAAATTAGAATTTTGTGATGGATTATTTAATCACCTACCTTGATATTTATAGTATACTATTGAAATAAAATATTTTTAATTAAACTTAAATCATATTTTGAGTGATTATTAAAATATACCATCATATAGTATACTGCTGATAAAGATATTGTTAATACAATTAAGTATTATTTTTTCAAGTAATTTACAAAACAGACAATTATTATCATTAAATTTGAAAAAAAAATCTGTTTTGTTACATAAAAGAAGAAGAATATTATCTTACTGTAGTCAAATAACACTAATTATTTTATTAATAATGGTTATTTGTAATGATACTTTTTCACAAAAATCAAAATTAAAGCATTTGCCTGATACTGTGTTTTTAAATAAAGGTATGCTTTTATTTATTGGCAAAAAAATTATTAAAGCAGAAGAGGATACAATAATTATAATTAGAAAGAAAACCCGTTATAAGATTAGAAATGAGTCTGATTATAAATCTGAGATATTTTATGATTCCTTAAAAACCAAAGCATCCCGTAATAAATTTACTAATGAACTGTATAATTTATTTATTACCCGAAATCAAACGGATTCGGTTCGTAATAATATTAAAACTTTAAACTCAGAGTTGGAATATGCAGATTATGAAAATAAAATAATCAGGAATATCATTATAAAACGAATGGATCCTTTTGGTACTTCAGTTTTTGACACATTACTGATTGCAGAATCATGGGCTGAGAAATCACTTAATGCCATTCATATTAAATCTTTTGAAAATGTAATATCAGGAAATCTTTTTATCAGAAAAGGAGATACTGTAAATTCTTATATTCTTGCTGAAAATGAGCGTATTTTACGTAATTTGCCTTATATGTATGATGCAAGAATTTTTGCCAGTGTCGTTGATGTTTATAATATCGACATATATGTAATTACCAGAGACTTATGGTCGATAGGTTTGATTCCTGATTTAGGAAGTAGGGTTGGAAATATAGAAGTTTATGATCTTAATTATTTAGGATTGGGAAATTCATTAAGGAATCAATTGTTTTATGATAAAGATTCATCTCAACATTTTGGTTATCGTTTTGAATACGATTTTAATAATATTAAAAGAACTTTTATTGATGCTGGAATATTTTATAATAATGTATATAATATTGAACAATATGGTGTATTTGCTCGTCGAGGTTTTCTAACATCGAAATCAAAATATGCAGGAGGAATTTCATTGATAAAAACGAACGAAATTGCATACATTAGCTCATTAAATTACCAAAACCTTATTATTCCTATAAAGTATTTTATATCTGATGTTTGGATAGGAAAATCATTTATTTTAAAAAAAGATAAAAAAAATGTAAATTCATTAAGGTTAATACTATCAATTGGATATATGCGAAAGCATTTTTCTGAAAGAATGTTTGTCGAAAAATTTACAAATAAATTATATCATAATTCCGATTTGATTTTAGGAAGTATATCATTATCAAAAAGAAATTATTACAAAGGAAATTTGATTTATGCCTTTGGTATTGTAGAAGATATACCTCACGGCTATTTAATTGAGGCAACTCTTGGTCCTGAAAAACGAGAATTTAGCAATCGGTTTTATTATGGTTTAAAGATTTCAGCAGGTGATTTTATAAAAGATTTTGGATATCTTTACGGTTCTATAGGATTGGGAGGGTATAAAAATGGTCTTTATTCGGAGCAGGATGTAATCCGTTTTAATATAAATTCGTTTAGTAATTTATATTATTATAAAAAATATAAATTTCGTAATTTTATAAATCTGAATTATGTAATTGGATTCAATAGATTTAATGGTGAGTATATTAAGTTAGATTATCTTGCACCCGAAATGCAAAGTAATTTGATGTTAGGAACACAAAAACTTTCCTTAAAAATAGAAAATGTAGCCTTTACTCCAGTTGATTCTGCTATGGATTGCAAGTCTTTGGGATCACTCGTTCATCGATTTAGCGATGTCCGCGTTTTGTGTCTTGGCGATCTGATTCTCGATACGTTCAACCACGGCAGTGTGGAGCGCATCTCCCCGGAGCGGCCCGTGCCGGTGTTTCGCCCTGGCTCTGTCACACACA
>CAZYEM010000205.1:0-7675 GCA_964646395.1 uncultured Bacteroides sp. | reverse complement strand
CAACAAATCATATTCCATAGGAACTTTTAATCACAAATCTGGCAGATTAATTAACACAAACAATATAAAAACAAGACAATATGAAAAAGATTTACATTTTAATGATTGCGATATTTATAAGTGGAATTGCAAAAGCACAAATTCCAATATTAACCCAATACAATACGGTTCCTGTTGCAGGTGATACATTAATATCATCTTCTCATAATAACGACACTATTATGCCGGGCTTATCAGGTGCAAATATATTTTGGGATTTTTCTAATTTAAATTATACGATTTCATCATTGCAAACCTTTTCAGGATCAATAATAGTATATAATTTCACTCCAAGTGATATCTATTATATTTATTTTTCAAATGCTACAATTGTCAAACCATATACTTATGATATGAATGGATTTATGCGATTCTATTATCAAGCGGATAATTATGGATACTATTATTTAGGAAGTGCAGGGAATTTATATGGTATTGGAGGTATTTTACAACAGTATTTGAATTCTGAATTAATAATGAAGTTTCCATTTACATATTTGAATTCTGCAATAGATACTTTCAAAATAAAAATATTTCAGCCAACTCCAAATCCTGATTTATATAGGGTTCACGACCGAGTAACAATAAGAACTATTAAGGCAGATGGATGGGGGAATATTAATATTATTGGCAATATGCATACGAATGTTTTACGAGTAAAAAAACTTGATTCATTAACAGAAACATCATACTGGCAAGCCAATTTTCCAGGTTTCACTGATACAACAAAGGTTATAACAAAATCAATAAGCTGTACTTATGAATGGTATGACGGTATAAATAAACAACCTTTAATGAGTATTAAAGGAACACAAGATACTTCACAGATTTTTCATCCAGAAAGCTTCTATATTACAAATGCAGGCATTCCATCTTTAAGTTTTTCAACGTATAATAGCATTTCCGAAAACAAAAATTTAGAAATAACTCTCTCCCCAAACCCCGCCACCAATTCTCTAACCCTAAACCTCAACCAGCTAAAAAACCTGCAAAACACAACGGTAAGCATTTACGATATACAGGGCAAACTGCTGTTACAACAAAATATTAACCAGCCACAAACCGAACTTGATATTTCCGGTTTAGCCAAAGGCATCTATATTATAAAGGTAACCAATGAGAAAGAAACTATGCAAAGCAAATTTATAAAGGAATAAAAAAGATAGTCGGGGCGCGGCTTGGAGCCGCACTCCGACTTTACCTAATCCGGTAGATTCAATAAAGAGGGATTCTGATAATTATTTCTTTGATTCGAACGAGATTTTATAACTGTGGTTTATATTGTAAATGCGTTGTAAAGAGCTTATCGAAGTAAGGATTTTAAAATTGAAGTTCAAAGAATAAAAAAGCAATTTATAGAAGTTCTGCAAAAATAATCTGCTGGATTCTGCGTTATAAAATCCATTTTAGCTATCACGAATCAAATGAAATTGAAATCCGGCAGTTTATATAAAAACTTACTTAAAAGGAAAAACATCAAATGGGCAGTTTTGCTTATCTTGTTTTTCCTTTTCTGGTTTTCACTACCTAAACCTTTATTTGAAGAACCAAATTCAACGGTTCTGCTCGATAAAAACGGCGAATTGCTGGGTGCCAAAATTGCAACCGATGGTCAATGGCGTTTTCCCGAAAAAGGGAATGTTCCCGATAAATTCCAACATGCAATTATAGAATTTGAAGATCATTATTTCCGTTATCATCCGGGAGTAAATCCCGGTTCTACATTCAGGGCTTTGTATCAGAATATAAGCAAAGGCAAAACCGTAAGCGGAGGTAGTACGCTTAGTATGCAGGTAATCCGCTTGTCGCGAAAAAACAAAAACAGAACCATTTTTGAGAAATGTATTGAGATGATGCTTGCTATGCGATTGGAACTTACCCATAGCAAAAAGGAAATTCTGAGTTTATATGCTTCACATGCTCCTTTCGGAAGCAATGTTGTTGGCTTGGATGCAGCTGCATGGCGATATTTTGGTGTAAGCAGCGATAATCTTTCTTGGGCCGAAATAGCCACATTGGCCGTATTGCCCAATAGTCCTGCTTTGATTTATCCCGGTCGTAATCATAATAAGCTGTTTGAGAAAAGAAACCGTTTGCTCAACAAACTCCGGATGGAAGGTATTATAAACCAAACAACCTATGATTTATCAAAAGCTGAACCGTTGCCCGAAAAACCTTATCCGCTGCCACAACTGGCAAAACATTTGTTGGAAAGAGCAGTTCAGGAAGGCAAAAGGGGGCAAAATATTCGTTCAAGTGTCGATATTCATATTCAGGAAAAGCTGAATGAGATTATCCAGACTCATTACCAGTATTTGAAATCCAACGAAATTCATAATGCAGCAGCCTTGGTTCTCGACGTAAATACAGGAAAAGTGTTGGCTTATACCGGAAATACGAATGGAGATAATAACAGGGAACATGGTAATAATGTGGATATTGTTATGGCTCCCCGGAGTACGGGAAGTATTCTGAAACCGTATTTGTATGCCGGTATGCTAAATGATGGTTTGCTGCTCCCAACAACTTTAGTGCCTGATATTCCGATGCAAATCGGTGGATTTGTTCCCGAAAATTACAATTTAACGTATGATGGAGCTGTTCCTGCAAAGCAAGCATTGGCACGTTCGCTCAATATTCCGGCTGTAAAAATGCTGCAAAGTTATGGCGTTGAGCAGTTTTATACATTACTAAGGAATATGGGTATGAATAGCTTAACCAAAACTTCTTCTCATTATGGTCTTTCGCTTATTCTCGGAGGAGCTGAGGCCAGACTCTGGGATTTAGCTGGTATTTATGCATCAATGGCAAGAACGTTAAATCATTTTCCTGTGCATGATGGGAAATATAATAAAGCTGATTTTCATCCTCCAATATATATAGAAGCGGATACTTTATCACAGGAAAAATACACATCTCAATCTTCATGGCTCGATGCTGCTTCTATCTGGCTAACATTCGAAGCGATGGTTGAAGTATCTCGTCCGGATGAGGATTTGCAATGGCAACAGTTTACTTCTTCTTCAAAAGTGGCATGGAAAACAGGAACCAGCTTTGGCAACCGCGACGCCTGGTCAATAGGTGTTACTCCAGATTATGTAGTTGCTGTATGGGTTGGAAATGCTTCCGGTGAAGGTCGTCCGGGACTCACCGGAGTTGGAACTGCAGCCCCAATTTTATTTGATATTTTTAAGACCCTAAGACCTAGAAACTGGTTTGAAATGCCAAAATCAGAAATGTCGCAAATTCCGGTTTGCCGATATAGCGGTTATCGGGCTTCCTCAATATGTGAAATCACAGAAATGAGTTGGGTTCCCAAAAAGGGGTTGAAAACCAAAGTATGTCCTTATCATCAGATTGTTCATTTAGATAAAAGCGGGAAGTTTCAGGTAAATTCAAGTTGCGAGTCTGTTGATAATATTCAAAATTTATCGTGGTTTGTATTGCCACCGGTTCAGGAATGGTTTTTCAAAAGTAAAAACCCATTCTATAAAGTATTGCCACCTTATCGTTCCGATTGTATTTCGGGCTTGGAAACCAGATCAATGGATATGATTTACCCGGCAAACAACAGCAAAATTTATATTCCGGTTGAACTCGATGGCAAAGCAGGAAGTGCCGTTTTCAAACTGGCTCACCGCAATCCGCAAACCAAGGTTTACTGGCATCTCGACAATAGTTTTATCGGTAGTACCGAACAGTATCATCAAATGGCATTAGCACCTGAGAAAGGGAAGCATATATTAACGTTGGTGGATGAAAAAGGGGAGGCCTTGAAAATTGTTTTCGACATTGTAAACAAACGGAATGATTAATAAAATTAGAAAGGCGAGAGGAAGTAAAATTATAAAATAATTAGTATTTATTTATTGTATAAAAACTTATATCTTTGCTTTATATAATTATTTTAAACATAAACATAATAGAAATACGAATTTATAAATTTATTTAAAATGAAAAAAATTATTTCCTTTATTGCATTTTTACTTTTGTTTACTTTAAGTTCAATGCAATGTAATGCACAGTTCAGCCTTGATTATGGTTCTGAAAAAGAAATTGCTTCTTTAAAAAACTCAACACTTTATATAATTATTGATCAGGATGCTCATGAAAATAATCCTGAATATGCAAAAATTGTGGAAGAAAACTGGACTTTTTCAAAAGTTGAGATAATTGAAAGTCGCGATTTTATTAAATATCTGAAACCCGGGAATTTTTTTCTTACATTAACCACAATGTATCCAGAGGGTTTTAATTTAGAAAAGTCACCAGCTTCGTTAATTCATTTTTATTATCAGTTATGGACACCCGAACCTGATTATTTAAAAAAATTGCAAAAGAGAAATTATAAAAATATTGATTTTAGCAGTCTGGCTAATTCAATGGCATCCATTTCTTTAATTTTTGATAAATCAGAGTCTTTTAAGGCAGAAGATGTAATGAGTGGAGAATATTTTGGGAATGGATTACCTTTGTACAGAGGACTTGGAATTTTTAAAAATTATCTGCAAGGATTTCAAAATAAGTTAAGTAACCTCCCCAAAAATGTATATACATTCGTTCATATAAAAAATGAAAAAGAGTTAAAAGCTCTAAAGAAACAGGTTTTGTATGTTCCATCTACATTTTTGACAGATAATACCGGCTCTTCTGTATTGAGTTATACTAAAAACAAAAGACCACTTTTAGATGCAAAAGAAATTTTTGTTGATTATCCTTATGAATATAAAGTGATTTCAATTAAAGAATTAAATGAAAAGATATTAGGCGATGAAACTATTTATTATATAAGCAAACCAACTGAAGTTGAAATAAATGTAACAAATAGCAAAACCGGTGAAATGATATCTCATAGCTTTGTAAAAGAAAATGGAAAAACCTCAAAAAAAGAGTTGAAAGAGTTAATCAAAGATATGAAGGATTTGTAATAGAAAAATTTAGTTTTTCAAAAAAAGCAATTAATACCCTGTCTGATTGCTTTTTTTATATTTATACTTCAACTATCTGTCTCCTCTATTTTTTCTATCTTTGCAAAAAAATACAGCTTTGATTTATCCTGCTAATATAGAACAGAAATTAGGTTTCGATACCATTAGGCAACACATTATAAATGAATGTATAAGTGTATTGGGCGAAAAAATGACCGAAAAGCTGAAATTCAGAAGTGATTTTAAATTGCTGAATACTTTACTTGATCAGACAGAAGAATTTCGTCAGATATTGCAGTTCGATAATTATTTCCCATCCCAGGATTATTTCGACTTAACTTCAGAAATTGATAGAATCAGGATTCAGGGATCTTTTATAGAAATACAGTCGCTAATTGATTTACGATTGTCGTTGATTACTATTTTCAATTGTTTGAAATTTTTGCAACCAATAGATGAAGATGTTAAATATCCTGAATTGTACAAAGTTTCCAGCAAAGTTAATCTCAATGAAAATCTGATAACTGCTATTGATAGAATTTTAGATGAAAAAGGAATAATCAGAGACGATGCTTCAGCCGAATTGCGTAAAATAAGGAAAGATTTAAAATCAAAAACAGCAAATGCAGAGAAAAAACTAAATCAAACATTAGCAATTGCTCGCAAAGAAGGCTGGACCGGTGATGATGTTTCCGTAACTATTCGTAATGGAAGAGCTGTAATTCCGGTAACTGCATCAAATAAAAGGAAGATAAGAGGATTTGTACACGATGCTTCTGCAACCGGACAAACCTACTATATTGAGCCTGAAGAAGTATTTGAATTAAATAATGAAATCAGGGAACTGGAGCATGATGAAAGGTTGGAAATTGTAAAAATACTTACCGAATTTACTGATTTTCTTCGTCCTTTTTCTTATGATTTAAAGGAAGCGTATCATTTTTTGGCATTAATGGATTTTATAAGAGCTAAAGCTAAATTTGCCATTAAGATTGAAGGTGTAAAACCATTGTTTTCGGATAAAAATTTGCTTGAATGGTATAATGCAAAACATCCTTTACTCTATCTTTCACATAAAGTTCAGAAAAAAGAAATAGTACCGCTAAATATCAAATTATCAGTTAAAGATAGAGTTCTTATTATTTCGGGACCAAATGCCGGTGGTAAATCTGTTTGTTTGAAAACAGTTGGTTTACTGCAATATATGCTGCAATGTGGTTTGTTGATTCCAATAAAGCATACTTCAGAAACCGGAATTTTTGAAAGTTTGTTTATTGACATTGGTGATGAGCAATCTATTGAAAACGATTTAAGTACATACAGTTCTCATTTGCTTAACATGAAAAAGCTGGTTGAAAAAGCGGATGATAAAACTTTGTTTTTAATAGATGAATTTGGAGCAGGAACCGAACCACAGCTTGGTGGTGCAATTGCAGAATCAATTCTCGAAGCGGTAAGTGAAAAGAAAGCCTTCGGTGTTATTACGACTCATTATTCAAATCTGAAACTTATGGCAGGAAAAGTTCAGGGTATTGTAAATGGGGCCATGTTATATGATACTGAAAATATGCATCCGCTTTATAAGCTTAAAATTGGAAATCCCGGGAGTTCTTTTGCTTTTGAAATAGCTCAGAACATTGGTTTGCAAAAGGATATTTTAGATAAAGCCCGCTTAAAATCAGGGAAATCCCATCTGGATTTTGAACAGCAATTACAACAACTTGAGGTTGATAAAGAAGAAATTACTCGAAAAAAGCAGGAATTAAAAGTTGCTGATGACTTTTTGTCGGAAATGATTGATAAATACCAGAAACTTAGTGATGTACTGGAGAGTTCGAAACGTGAGATTATTAAACAAGCTAAAAATGATGCCAAAGAATTAATTCATCAATCGAACCGTATTATTGAAAATGCGGTTAGAATGATTAAGGAAAGTAATGCGGATAAAGAAATTACACGTGTTGCAAGGGAAAATATTCAGCATTTTGAAGAAAAATTAGAAAAAACTGAAAAAACAACAAAGAAACTTAAATCGAAACAAAATCAATCAATTAAAGAAGAAATTAATAAATCTCCGATTTTTATTGGTGATTTTGTAAAAATTATTGGACAGCAAACAGTTGGAGAAGTGGAGTTTATTAAAAATGATAAAGCGATTGTAATTGCTAATTCTATTAAAGTTACACTCCCGATCAATCAGTTACAAAAAGTATCCAAAAAAGAAGCTCAGCAAAAAGCCAGTTCTTCCAAAAAAACGAATTATGGCAGTGTAATGACTGAAATTAATGAAAAAGCTGCAAATTTTAAGCCTTCAATAGATGTAAGAGGTAAAAGAGCTGAAGAAGCTATTATATTGGTTAAGAATCTTGTGGATGAAGCTATTTTGCTAAGTGTTTATGAATTAACTATTTTACACGGTAAAGGAAATGGAATTTTGCGACATGTAATACGCGAATATCTGCGAAGTGTATCGGAAATAAAAGAGATTAAAGATCAGCATGTTGAACGTGGTGGAGATGGAATAACTCTGGTTAGTCTAAAATAAGTCAGTCATCTGTTTCGTTAAATAATAAAATATTATCAAGATTATTATTCATATTATCATTTAGTTACAAATTATTTTTATAAATTAACAAAATAATTCTTTGTTTTGTAATTTTCTGTTGTATATTTGTAGTGTATTAATACGATAGTACACTATAACAATA
>CAZYEM010000204.1:0-7680 GCA_964646395.1 uncultured Bacteroides sp. | reverse complement strand
GTATGTAAGTTAAAATAAGGAGTTAATGGAGAAGTAAAAAGAAATTAAAAGGCTATAATTTAAAGGTATTTATTGTTTGTAATGCCAGTATTTAGCATGGTATATTTTAAAACGAAAAAAGTGATTGAGAACTAAATCACAATCACTTTCTTCATATATTACAAAACCTTTGCTTTTTATTAATTTATAATCAGTTTTTTTGTAATGCTTTGTTCGTTATTGCTTAATTTAATAAAATAGATTCCCGTTTTGAGCATGGAAACGTCCAGCATTTCGGAATTTGATTTGTTATAAATAGCATGTTTTACTACTATTTTTCCGGTAATATCATAAATATCAATTCTAGAGAACGAAGATAACCCGTTATAGCTTATCCTGATTTTATCATTAGCCGGATTAGGCTGAATAAGAAATCCTGCATCAGTTTTGCTTAAATTATTTATTGACGTTGCAATATACTGATGACAACCCGAAAAAGACACGCAATTACCTATGGTAATCTTAACTTTATAATTTCCGCTTACTGTATTAAAGTAGAAATAATCAGTAGCTCCGGTTATCATTTGATTAGTTGCACAATCGTACCACTGGTAAGAATCTGCTCCCTGCACGGCTTTAAGGCTGTCCGAATTAAAAACTACAGTAGTGTCGACACTTATTACATTTAAATTTATTTTTACAATGCTGTCGCAACCGCTCATAGCCATTAAAGTATCAGCAAACATTCCGTTTGTATTGTAGTAATTTCCAAAAATCATTACACTGTCACCATTGCAGATATCAATATCAGGTAGCGTATTAACAATAGAATTTCCTACAAATAATGTTTGTTTAAGAATGCTATCGCAGGAATGCACACTTTGAAGTGTGTCATTATAAGTTGAGGCAACTTTGCGGTAAACACCAAAAATTAATACACTGTCGCCATTACAGATACTGATTGGAGGAAGTAAGGTAGTAACAGGTGTATGCACAACCAAAGTCTGTTTAACTATACTGTCGCAGGCAAGTTGTTTATCAATAACTTTTGTGTAAGTACCTGCAACTTTTTTGTATTGACCAAAAATCATTGTACTGTCGCCCTGACAGATATTAACCGATGCTAAAATTGTAGGAATAATTGTTGTGCAAGGATTTATAGAATTTACATTACTACTTCCTCTATCCTGATGTGTACCTAATGAAAGTCCGCCACCATAAGCCCATGCAATATTCAGATTATTCGGCATATAAGAAAATGAATAATCATTAGCATCGCCGGTAGAAATACTGCGATAGAAAGTAAAGGTTTTTCTACCAGCATTTGTAGAAGAAGAGATGTTTTGTAAATTCTGTGTTGGTTGCAAAGTAGGTGCAGCATGTTGTACCATAATATATTCAGCAGGATTGCCACCGTTTATATTTGCAAGTATGGTATAAGAACCCGGAGACATTGATGTTGTATTGAACGAAAAACCAAACCATTTGGTAGAAGGTCCGGTTATTACAAACTTGATGATATTAAATGAAGAGTCAACAGAAACTGAAATGTCAAGCTGATTGCTTCCGCTTCCGATAATCTGAGTTCCGCTAACAAACTGCGATTTAGCTTCCTTTACCGAATTTAAGGAAAGAAAGGTAATAAATAAAACTAAAATATATTTTGTATTCATTATTATTATTTTTAAATTAATATTAGCATAGTTAACAGATAACTAATGTGTTTTGTTTTTTAATGAAATGTTATTTTATTGCATAAATATTTTAATTTGTGGTTTAGAGCAAAATAGATTGTTCCTTATAAAATATAATTTAGAATAAATTTTGAGTAAATAATTTGTAGGGTTACAAAAATATTATATCTTTGGTTAATAATTAAACAGTTTATTATCATAAATATCAAGATTATGAAAAAAGCAAATTACTTTATTTTAAGTTTTATACTATTGATTTCGATAGTTACACCTACTATTTCCCGAGCACAATTACCAAATACAGTATTGGTTGGTTATTTCCACAACTGGAGCGACTTTAGTGCACCTTATATTCAGTTAAATACAGTTGATATGCGTTATAATGTAATTGATATTGCATTTGCAGTTCCACAAACCGGAACAGATTACAATATGACTTTTGTACCGGAAAATGTTACACAAGCTACTTTAATTTCGCAAATTCAAGCAATGCAAAGTCTAGGCAAAAAAATTATTATTAGTATTGGAGGTGCAACTGCACCTGTTTCTTTGGACGATACAACGGAAAGAAACGTATTTGTAAGTTCAATGTCAACAATAATTAATACCTATGGATTTGATGGTATTGATATCGATTTGGAAGGCAGTTCTGTTTCTGTTTCAGGAGGAACAATTGCTGCTCCAGTAGATGCAAAAATAATAAATATGATAGGAGCTATAAAACAAATAATGTCAAATTACCGAACACAGAACAATAAAAAGCTATTGTTAACGATGGCTCCCGAAACTGCTTATGTTCAGGGTGGACAGTCGGCTTATGGCGGAATTTGGGGAGCATATCTTCCCATAATTCATGCATTGCGCGATTCATTGGATTTATTGCATGTGCAATTATATAACAGTGGTTCAATGTTTGGAATTGATGCCAATATTTATAATCAGGGAACTGTAGATTTTATTATAGCTATGACCGAAGCTGTAATTCATGGTTTTAATACCAGTGGTGGATATTTTACAGGCATACCTGCCAATAAAATTGCCGTAGCTTTACCTGCATGTTCTTCAGCAGGTGGTGGATATATTGCACCACTTACAGTTAAGTCAGCTATAGACTATTTAAGAGGTGTTGGAATTAAACCCGGCAGTTATACATTGTCGCAAACAGGTGGATACCCGAATTTAAAAGGAATGATGACCTGGTCAGTTAACTGGGATGCAGTTTCTACTTGCGGAAGTGTTTATGAATATGCTGCTAGCTATCAAACTATATTTGGTGGTTCAACATCAATAGCAAATAGTTCAGTTATAAATGATAATGGAACTGCTTTTTATCCAAATCCAACAAATGGAATTATTAATTTCAATAATTTAAAATCGTTCTTAAACTCAAGTCAATTGTTTATATATAATGCTGTTGGTAAAATGGTTTTTAATATTGAAATTGATAATGAAATTGAAACAATAAATATTTCGGAACTTCCAGCAGGAATATATTATTTGATTTCAGGCAACTACAGGCAACGAATCGTTAAAATGTAATTCTGTTTCATTTAAGGATTTTATTAATTTTATTGCAATTATTTAAAATACAACAAAATGACTGAAAATGAAAATACAATAAATTACCTTTTGGGAAAGTTGGAAATTCTTATGAACCGACAAGAATCATTTTCAAAAGAAATAAATGAATTGCGAAGAGAAATTAACATTCTTAAAATTGCAGAGGATCAAAAAGAAAATGCTGAAAAACAAGAATATAATATTAATAAACCAATTACAAATAACGACTTCGAAATTAAAATAGAAAAGCAAACTTCAGCTTATCAACAAAAACAATATCAAACACCATTTTCTAGTACAAATAAAAGCATATTCCCAAAGATAAGTGTTGACTTTGAGAAATTTGTTGGTGAAAATCTGATTAGCAAACTGGGAATTATCATTACAGTTATTGGTGTTGCCATTGGTGCAAAATATTCGATAGATCATCAGTTGATAAGTCCCCTAACAAGAATAATATTAGGCTATTTGATGGGTATAGGGCTCTTGGGTATTGGTTTTAAACTTAAGAAAAACTACGAGAATTATAGTGCAGTTTTGGTAAGTGGAGCAATGGCTATCATGTATTTCATTACATTTGCGGCATATAACTTTTATGGTTTAATGTCTCAATCCATTACATTTGCATTAATGGTATTTTTTACTGTTTTTACAGTAGCTGCGGCTATAAAATATAATAAAATGGTTATTGCTCATATTGGGTTGGTTGGAGCTTATGCCGTTCCTTTTTTACTTAGTGATGGTTCAGGAAAAGTGGCTGTGCTTTTTAGCTATATGTCAATCATTAACATTGGTATTCTTGTAATAGCTTTCGGTAAATATTGGAAATCACTATATTATTCTTCTTTTGCACTTACCTGGATTATTTATTTATCATGGTATGGTTCTAAATATAATCTAACAGACCACTTTAGTCTGGCACTATTATTTGTATTAATTTTCTTTGCAATCTTCTACATCATTTTTCTTGCTTACAAAATTATCAGAAATGAGAAATATGAAATGTTGGATATCGTTTTGCTTTTGTCAAACTCATTTGTTTTTTATGGAATAGGTTATACATTATTGGCCGATAATGTTAAATACCAGCAAATGCTTGGATTGTTCACTATTGCTAATGCATTGATTCATTTTATAGTTAGCGTTGTTATTTATAAACAAAAGCTAAGCGATCGGAATTTATTTTATCTGGTTTCCGGATTGGTTTTAATCTTCATAACCATTGCCATTCCGGTTCAATTGGATGGTAATTGGGTTACACTTTTATGGGTTGGAGAAGCAGCATTACTATTTTGGATTGGAAGAACAAAGAATATAAGCTTTTATGAAAAACTTTCATATCCATTAATGTTGCTTGCCTTTCTTGGTATATTAATAGACTGGAAAATGAATTATACTACTCATATTGATAAAGTAAATATCATGATTCCTTTGTTCAATGTCAATTTCCTGTCTTCATTATTGTTTATTGTTTCTTTTGGTTTTATTAATATTCTAAACCAAAATAAGAATTATATACAACCCTATGAAAACAGGAGGGATTTGTCGGGAATTATTAATTTTTTAATTCCATCCATACTTTTATTTGTACTCTATTCTGCTTTCTATATGGAAATTGCAGCCTATTTTAACCGTATTCTCGACAATGAAATTTTCAGGCACAGCAGTTTTATTACCTATAGTATTTCCGAAATACAGAATTTCAAATCATTATGGTTGGTAAATTACACCCTATTATTTCTCACCCTATTGTCGTTTGTAAATATCAAAAAGCTAAAGATATCACAATTGGGTACAATAAATTTAATAATTAATGTTTTTGTAATTTTAGTTTTTCTACTTGATGGGTTATACAAATTAAGTGAACTTCGCGAAAGCTATTTAGAACAAACACTTAATGGGCTTAATAATGGAAATTTTTTTAATATTGGATTCAGATATATAAGTTTTGCTTTATTAGCAGCATTATTTATTGCCATTTATCATTATTTAAATCAGAATTTTATTAAAGGGAAGTATAATCTGGCTTTTGACATTCTGCTTTATCTTACAATAATATGGATATTAAGCAGCGAATTAATCAATTGGATGGATATTGCCAGTTCAACTCAATCATACAAACTTGGTTTAAGCATACTTTGGGGAATTTATTCATTGTTAATGATAGCTTTAGGCATCTGGAAAAAGAAAAAGCATTTGCGTTTCGGAGCTATAGCATTGTTTGCAGTTACTCTGCTAAAACTATTCTTTTACGATATCTCTTATCTCGACACTATTTCCAAAACTATTGTATTTGTTTCGTTGGGGATATTATTATTGATTATTTCATTCCTGTACAATAAATATAAAAACTTAATTTCTGGTGAAAATGAATAATATGATTTTTATTATTTTTTGCGTATTAAATTTAAGTATTTGATTTGGTTTTCCGGAAATTTATTTGGCCAAGTAGAAACTAAAAATTCCTGTCATCTTAAATTATCGTTTTATTGTATCAATCAGAAATTAAGTATTTCTCCTGCTTTAGTATTTCTTTCAATTATTTCTCTTCCAGGTAATTTTAAACGAAGAAAACTGCCTTTTTCGCTTTTTACGGTAAGTTTGGTAATTAATCCATTTTTCATTTCTGCACTAATTAAAAAAGCACCCTGTGTTCTTAAATTATTAAAAGACAGGTTTTCCCATTTTGAAGGTATGGCAGGGAATATTTCAATAATTCCAGTATGGCTTTGTATAAGCATTTCCATTATTGCTGAAGCAAATGCAAAATTACCTTCCAAAGTGAATGGCCTGTATTCGTTTTTACATTGATTTCCATTTAAATGAAAACTATTTGGAGAGCAATAGCAATTAGCAAAAACAGTTAAGGAATCAGCAGCTTTATCACCTTGTTTTGAACGGGCATATAAGCTGCCTAACCATGAATAGGAATATCCGCACCAGCCTGAAGAACCAATTTTTTCGAGATTCTTTAAAGAATTTATCAATAAAAGGCTGTCTTTTTCTCCATTAGAAATATCTGTTAATCCCAATGGATAAATTGACATAAGATGGGAGAAATGTCTGTGTGAGTTTTTTAGTGGGAAATTAGGCGCAATCAAAAAACCTTCTTCTGTAGTATAACTCAATGCTGGAAATTCAGACAAAAATACTTTATAATGCTTAACATCGGCTTCTAAATTAAGATATTCTGCCATTTCAATGCATGCAGATAGTACCCATTTTATGAGTGATAAATCATAATTTGTAGTTTCTGAAAACCAAGCATTTAAATTGTTATCGTTTATTTCTGGGCTAGAAGATAATGGGAGTTTTCTGATACCATTTTCTTTTACAGTAAGTTCCTCTAACATTAATGCGACTTCTTTTAAAAATGGATAAGCTTTGCTGGTAAGAAAAGCTTTATCCATACTGTATTTCCAATGCAAATAGAAATGATGAGCCAACCAAGCCGAAGTAGTTGGTGATAATGAATATTGTATCCAACCACCCATTTCTTCACCAGTTAATGTGGAAACACCTGGTATTGCCAATCCTGCTGTTTCAAAGTAGCGTTTGGTAAATACTTTGCTTTTTCCCCTGATTGACCATAACCAATCAATAAACGCTTGTTCTTCTGATAGATGGTTGCCTGTGTATGATGGCCAATAACTTAACTGAGTGTTCAGATCGTTGTGATAATCTCCTTTCCATGGAGGCAAACTTCCATTATCAGCAGTCCAGACAGCCTGTAAAGTAATCGGAGGTGCTCCTTGACGGGAGGCTGAACCAAATTTATACATATCCAAATACCATTGTTTTTCAAGGATTTTATCAGGTAACATAATGTTTGAATGTTCCCAATAATCTTTCCACCAGTTGGAATGAGAAATAAATGCATCCTCAAATCCTTTACTAAACTGATTTTTTACTACCTTTTCGGCTTCATTAATTTTACTTTTATTATAGTTGGAAGAAATGCTCCAGCAGCCAATGATTCCAGTTTCTGTTCTTTTCCATTTAACAACAACTTCATATTCAAAACCATTCCAACCTCTTTGAATGTAAGTATAACAATAATCCTTTTTATTAATTTTCCCTTGAGTATAACCCAATAATTCAAGACCTGCGGGTTCAACGCTGTTAAATGATTTTTTTTCTTTTAACTCTGCAGCATATTTGGGAGGTATAAGTATTGGATCAAATGTTGAATCTACATTTTCAAATTTAAACCAACCAATTGGTAATGTTGCATGTATATAAGTTTGTAAATTTCTGCCTGATTCCCATTCAACTACGCATAATGCTTTGTTTATAAATAAATTAACAGATTTAACCTTGCCAAAAGTTGAAATGTCAAATTCCAGAGCAGCTCCAGGAATCTTTGTAGGTGCGGGATATTTTTCGTAAGGCATATCTCCAATTTGTTGAACTGTATCGTATTGTTTTTTAGCAACTTGATTGCATA
>CAZYEM010000203.1:0-7754 GCA_964646395.1 uncultured Bacteroides sp. | reverse complement strand
ATATAAAATAACAATCAACTTACATTGGATTCTTTTAATGTTATAAAGTTTAAATAAAGAATAATATGAATTAGTTTTTCATTACTTTTTGAGTTGATGTTTTGTTTCCCGAAGTCATTCTTATAATATAAAGACCACTTTTTAACATGTATAAATTATTGATAGTTATAGAATTATATCCTTGATATCGGGGTAAATCACTAACAGTAAATAAATTTTTACCATTTAAATCATACAAATCAATGCATACTCTTTGTGTATCAATAGAATTGTATGCAATATAAAGTGTTTCATCAAAAGGATTAGGAAATACATTAAAACTATTTTCATTATCAAAGTTATGAATATTATTACCGGAAAGAATAATAGCGGCAATCGGGAAATTTGGAATACCATAGCCCATAGCACTATCAGGAGAATAGTATTGACTTGCACTCATTTTAATTGCCTGAATAATCTCCTGATTATTCCGTTGAGGAAAAGCCTGCCATAAGCAAGCTGTCATACCACATAAAATTGGTGAAGCAAAAGAAGTTCCATTCCCATTAGAAATTCCACCACTTGTTGCTATTGCAGATCCTTCACCAAGAGCCATTACGGTTGGTTTCACCCTATTATCATAAGTAGGGCCTATTGAACTAAAAGTAGCATAATTACCAGAACTATTAACTGCTCCAACAGTTATAATGCTATCAGCATCAGCAGGAGATCCAATATATTTCCACCAGTTGCCACCAGAGTTGCCAGCACTATTTACAACAAGTATTCCTTTTCTGGCTGCAATAACAGCTGCTTTGGTTGCTATAGCTGTTTTTCCATCCATATCCTGATAACTATGATTCATAGCTGGATCATCAAAAGTAGTATAACCCAACGATGAATTTATTATATCAACTCCGATACTATCAGCAAACTCTGCACCGGCAGCCCAATTATCTTCTTCTATTATGTTTTCGGAACCTGCATCTTCGGTTCTTAATAACCAATAACTTGCTTTTGGAGCAGTTCCAACCATTTGTCCCTGCAAATTAGCTCCCATTGTTGATAATACCATCATACCATGGGTTGATTCGTTAAAAACATTATTTCCCGGACTAACAAAATCCCTTGTTCCAAGTATTTGTCCATTAAGCCACAAACTATCAAATACATTTATTACATCAACCTGCCAGAATCCTGCATCTAAAACAGCAATAGTCATTCCTTGTCCCATAAATCCCTGATTATGTAAAGAAACGCCCTGCAACATATTTATCTGTAAGGCAGACTGTCCGTAATCCATACTTTTAACAGATGAAAAATCAGCACTTTTAACTAAATCATCTTCATTCTGAGTAAAATTATTGTTTAATTGCTGAGGTTTAAAATAGATGTTATTTATTTCGTTAATGTTTTTATTATTCTTTTTCTTTTTAATGCTATTAAATGAAATTACGGACTCAACAGTCTTTACAAAAGGCATTACTCTTATTATATTCAACGAATTGGTATCTGTCATAGATACAATTATGGAATTAAACCATCGGGATTTATTGATAATATTTATTCCTAAATTAGCAATACTATCGACATACCAATTATTTACAGGAATATCGAGATTATTAATAGCTATTCCTTGATTTAACCGACGATTGATCGCTTTTTGTGTTAGAAAAGCAGAAGGATTGGAAATAGAATAAAGTGAATTATTTTTATCTTTAAAACTAATACGAAATTTATAAACAGTTTGTTGAGAGAATACACCTACAAAACTGAATAAAAAGAGATAAAAAAGAATATTTCTTTTCATATTTTCTGAATAATATTAAGTTCAATTAAATATAATGCAAAATAAATATTTTTTTAGGATAAATCAGTAGTTTTAAATTCTTTTTTAAAAAATAATGCAATTTATATAGGTTTTCACTAATTTAGCCATCATTTTAAAATGCAAAAATACTTTTATAATTAACAATTAAACAATAATTTATGTTTAATAAAATATCAATATTCTTACTATTACTTTTTATTGGTTTACATACTTATTCTCAAAAAAAAAATGGAACCAATGTACAAGCCGACAAAAACAGAGCTAAAGAGCTGTTCGACAACAAAAATTATAAATTAGCACTACAGGAATATTTACTTTTATTGAAATCTGATAGTAACAATGCTAATTATTGTCAAAATGCAGCTATTTGTTTTTTGAATCAAAGAACTGACAGAAAAAAAGCTGTTAAATTGCTTGAATATGTTGTAAATCAAACAAAATTCGATCCTTATTCTTATTATGATTTAGGTAGAGCTTATCAATTCAATTATCAGTTTGATGAAGCTATAAAATCATATCAAAAGTTTATTCCGTTGGTAAAGAAAGATATAAATTTAATTCCTGCTTTACGCCAGATAGAAATGTGCGAAAATGCCAAAGAACTTATTACTAAACCTCTGAATGTATCATTTGAGAATTTAGGTTCAGATATCAATACAAACGGACCAGATTACAATCCATTTATCAGTGCTGATGAATCATTTATGATTTTTTCATCAAAACGTAATGGAAATCTAGGAAATTTAGTTGATAATGAAGGTTTCAACACTTCAGATATTTTCTCAGCTGAAAACAATGGAACATGGGCAAAACCCAAACGTTTGCCTCCGGTAATCAACTCTCCCATTTCTGATGACTGCAGTGGATTAACGAGCGATGGCATTACTATGACAATCAGATATGATAACAATAAAATGTTAGGTGATATTATGGTTTCCGAATTAAAAGGAAAAAGTTTTTTACGTCCAATGAATGCATCTGAAGTTATAAATACTTCATCCGAAGAATCTGCAGCTTGCTTATCGCCCGATAAACAAACCATGTTTTTTTCAAGTAATCGTGAAGGAGGAATTGGTGGCAAAGATTTATATTATTCAAAAAGATTACCTTCCGGTGAATGGTCTCAGGCAGTTAACCTTGGCTCAAATATAAACACAATATATGATGAGGATTTACCTTACATTGCACCCGATGGAGAAAATCTTTATTTTAGCTCATTAGGTCATAACAGTATGGGTGGTTTTGATATTTTTAAAACAAAATGGGAAAAAGAAACCTATACTTTTAGTGAAGCTGAAAATATTGGTTATCCAATAAATACACCTGAAGATGAAAAAACAATTTCTTTTTCAGCTTCTGGACGATTTGCTTATTATGCAGCATTAAGAAAAGAAGGATTAGGTGATTTAGATATTTATCGTATCGTTTTTAGTGACATGAAACCTTCATTTACAGTAATCTCAGGAAAAATAAGCTTTGCTGTTGAAAATGAAAATGAGAATGAAACTCTGGTTGAAACTGATGGTGAAATAATAGAAGAAGAATCTCAAGGTGAATCTATAGCGGAAACTAAAAAAGAAACAGTTAAAAAACCAATAATAATTCCTGAAAATATCAAAATTACTGCTTTTGACAAAAAGACAAAAGAAGTCAAAGGCAAGTTTGCTCCAAATAAACAAAGCAATAAATATCTGGTTATTCTTACTCCAGGAAGTTATATTTTAAAATTTGAAGGAAATGGAATTAATTCTTTTGAAACAGAAATTAACATTCCCAATAAAGAACAGGATTTAACAGAAATAACTAAGGATATATCACTAATAAAATCAAAACAATAAAATGGAATTAAAACTCAACCGACCTTTGGCATTTTTCGATTTGGAAACTACCGGAGTTAATGTAGGAAATGACAGAATTGTGGAAATATGCATAATACGTGTAAATATCAACGGAACCACCGACACAAAAACAATGCTGATAAACCCGACAATTCCTATCCCACCCGAAGTTACAGCTATACATCACATTACAGATGAAGATGTAAAAGACAAACCAACTTTTGCTGAAGTTGCCAATGAATTGAATCATTTCCTTCAAAACTGCGATTTGGCAGGTTTCAATTCCAATAAATTTGATATTCCGCTATTAATGGAAGAATTTTTAAGAGCAGAAGTGGATTTTGATGTTAAAAACCGTCGTTTTATTGATGTTATGAATATTTTTCATAAGATGGAACCTCGCAATTTATCAGCAGCTTATAAATTTTATTGTGATGCAGAACTGGAAAATGCCCATAGTGCCGAAGCCGATACAATAGCTACTTACGAAATACTAAAAGCTCAACTCGACAGATATGAAAACAGAGAATATAAAGATAAAAGCGGAAAAATTATTATCCCTATCTCTAATGATGTAAAGGCTTTGCATGATTTTTCGTTTCAGAATAAAAATGCGGATATGGTTGGTCATCTTATTTTTGATGATAAAAATATTGAAGTATTCAATTTTGGGAAATACAAAGGCAAATCAGTAGTAGAGGTTTTTAAAACAGAACCCTCCTACTATGACTGGATGATGAAAAGCCAGTTTCCTTTAACTACAAAAAAAACGATAACTGCCATAAAATTAAGAGGTTTTAATAACAGATAAGAACGTATGAAAATAATATGTATTGGTAGAAATTATGCCGAACACGCAAAAGAACTAAATAATCCATTACCCAAAGTGCCGGTCTTTTTTTTAAAGCCCGACACTTGTCTGATTCAAAAAAATCAACCATTCTTTTATCCTGATTTCTCGGATGATATTCATTATGAAACTGAAATTGTTGTGAGAATTAATAAATTAGGTAAACATATTCAGAAAAAGTTTGCTCATACTTATTATTCGGAAATAGGTATCGGAATTGATTTTACAGCACGAGATCTTCAGCAAAAATGCAAAGAAAATGGATTACCATGGGAAATAAGCAAAGCTTTTGACAATGCAGCACCTATAAGCAAATTTCTGAATATTGAAAATTTTAAGGATGTTCAGAATGTAAATTTTCATCTGGATATTAATGGCAAAACAGTTCAAAGCGGAAACACCAAAGATATGATTTTCAGTATTGATGATATAATTGAATATGTATCACAATTTATAACACTCCGAATTGGCGATTTAATTTTTACAGGAACTCCTTCCGGAGTTGGAGCTGTTAAAATTGGAGATCAGCTTCATGCATTTATCGAAAACGATAGCATGTTGAAAGTGGATATAAAATAATTTGTTTATTTTTTTTTATTATTCTGCGGTTTACTATTTCATTCCCTTTTACTGTTTTATTCTTCCAGCTTTATAAAAATAGGTCTTGTAATATTTTTCTTCAAGGCTGTTAATCATTACACCTTTGGAAGTAGTGGAATGTATAAAACGATTTTTGCTTATATAAATCCCAACATGTGAGGTTTTTTCAGACTTTATTTTAAAGAAAACCAAGTCGCCTGTTTGTATTTTATTTGTATCGATTTCAAAAGTTTGCTTTTGCATATCTTCCGATTTTCTGGGCAAATTAATTTTGTAAAAATCTTTGTAAAAAGTAGCTACGAAACAAGAACAATCAGTTCCCTCTTTAGTACAACCCCCATATTTATAAGGTACTCCCAACCATGCTTCTACCATTTGCAGGAAATCAATATCTTCGTTTCCTGCCAACTCATAGCCTAATTTCTTTGAATAAATATGATAAAAAAAAGCATCGGCTCTTACTTCATTTTCGGTTTTCTTTATATCTTTGGTTTTGCGGGTTTTGGAAGTTGATTTACATTGAACAAAAACAATAGCTAATAAGACAATTATCAATAAATTTATTTTTCTAATCATACGGTTTTAAGTGTGTTGCATTTTGGAATGAAACAGTAAGGAGAGTATTTTGTCGAGAATAAATAAACCGGCAAGCGAAAAAACTACAATAAAAACAATTGGTTGTGCTTTTATAAAGGCAAAAATAGTATTGAAAATTGATAAATAAGGTTTTATAAAAACTAAAATACTTGCTGTATTTATAAAAGTAAAATATTGTGGAAAGAATGAAATTGTTGCAAACAAAACAATTATGAATAAAATCGCTAGCAATCCATAAATATATTTTAAAGCGAATCCTTGCTTAACTGTTTCTTTTTCCGGAACTTCAGCTAATTGTATCATCGACATTAACTTCTGTGTAAAATCAGTGGAAGGTTCTTCCATTGTTGATTGCTGCATCAGTTTATGTAAAAAAGGATCTCTTTCTGTTTGTTGATTCATATTAGTGTATTAACCTCATTATTTAACAATTGTTTGAGTTCTTCATACATTTTTTTGCGGCTGCGGTGAAGTTTAACTTTTACATTCGACTCACTTAAACCTGTAATTTCACTCACTTCCTCAATTGAACTCTCATTAAGGTAAAACAAAGTTACGATTGCACTATCTTCTTCGGGCAATTTTGATAAGGCCAGATTGATGTATTTGGTCTGATCTTCAGAAGCCAGATAGTTTAAGTCGCGACTAATATTTCCGACTGTAAAATTATTAATTATTTCTTCATTTAAGTCACTTTGTGTAATACTTTTTTTGCGAATTTTCGAAATTGCCTGATTATAAACTATTTTATATAACCAAGTTGAAAATTTCGATTTTCCTTCAAAGTCTTTTAATGAATAATAAACCTTTAAAAATGCATCCTGTATGACTTCCTCTGCATCTTCCCTGTTGCGGGTAATTCGCAATGCTACATTGAATGCCATAGTCTTATGCTTGTTAATAAGCATTGCATAAGCATTTGTGTTGCCATTGCGGATTTGCTCCAGATATAAAGAATCATCTTTGTAAGCCATTTTGAAATTAAGACGCTAGTTGATTAATACTGGTTACAAAATTACAAAACAATGGAGGCTAATAAAACTTATTTTGTTGAAGCTAGAATATAAATACTTGAAAGTGTATTTTTTCGGGTTGAATTAAAAAGCCCCGAATAAAATCCGGAGCTTTTATTATTAAATCCTTTTTGATAATTAAACGGAATCATTTTAAGTTTTTTACCCGTTTGAATTAATTATCAGCATTACCGTTACCTAATCTCTTACACAACGAACCAGGTATCCAGCCTTTTTATCACTGAAATTAGTAGTGGCATTTTCATTAAAAAACCCCATTCCATAATGGATGGCACCTAATGCAATATCTTCGGAAGTTGTCCAGTGTTCGCAAATATCGCCTAAACCATAAAATACACCGTCCTTAGTTCTGACTCCGCTTGGAAGTGCAGTAAAACCCGAAACATTTGTTGCTCCACCATTTGGTGAATGCCAATGTGTGGTTCCTTTTTCCTTTAACTTTCCACCTGCAATAGCTATACCACCAAGGTATTCTATTAACTTTTTCCAATCACTGTCAGTAGCAATATGCCAACCGGCAGGGCATAATTTGCGTGAATCGGTTACTGCAAGCCAATTATATAAGCGACCGTAAGTTTTTCCGTTACTCAAATCGTTGTTATAATTACAATAAGCTCCTGCTGTAAGATTACTCCATGCCGTATTATCGATAATGTTTTGTATTGCATCACCGTTTCTGTATTTTCGGGTTTTAAGATTTTCGACCATCCATACCTGTGTTCCAATAGTAACGCCATGATATAAATTACTGTCGTTGTCCCATACGGTTATAGCAGCAGGAACAACCGGTGTAGTTGATGTATCATCCTTTTTGCAACTGCTTGCAAACACAAGGATAAATCCTGTTATAATCAACGAATAGATTAGCATGTTTTTCTTAATAGTCATTTGAAATAATTTTTAATGGTAAATAATAAATTGTATGTTTTCTGATATTATAAGGTCTGAATTATAAACAGCTTTAAAAAGTGCTTTTATATCAAACTCAAATTTAAACCGATACAAATTTAATATATTTTCGCTTC
>CAZYEM010000202.1:4415-7774 GCA_964646395.1 uncultured Bacteroides sp. | reverse complement strand
CTGAAAATATGGTTGAACAAATTGCTCAAGGAAAATTAAATAAATTTTTCAAAGATAGCACTTTATTAAATCAGGATTTTATAAAAGAAGGCAAAAAAAGTGTAGGACAACACATTAAGGAAATGGATAAAGACCTTGTTGTTACTTCATTCAAAAGATTAATGTTAGGTGCTTAATCACACATAATATTATTAAACTAAAAAGCTGCTCCAAAAAAGGGCAGCTTTTTTATTTATCATGCATTTTTCAATAAAACCCATTTATTATTTATAAAAATGGGTTTTGATTAAACTTACCAATACTTAAAATTTAATTTTAAACCCAAATTTTCATTATAAATGTTTGAAATTAAATTAAGTCTTCTAGAAAAAACATTTCTGGGAATAAAAATATTTACTTATCAACAAATTTCACAAACATCCGAATATCATCTATTGGTCTGTTGTTTTTATCTGTAGCAACAGCAGCTATTTTATCAATTACATCCCATCCACTTACAACCTCTCCAAAAACAGTATAAGCGCCATCTAAGTGAGGTGTACCACCTACGGTTGAATAAATCTTAATTTGTTCAGGTGTAAAAGTTTTCCCCATACGCTTTGATAACATATCTAATTCTTCGGTTGTAAATACTTTCCCTTGAACGATATAAAATTGAGACCCTGAGGAAGCTTTTTGTGGATTTACCATATCACCTTCCCGAGCAGCAGCTAAAACACCTTTTTTGTGAATCAGATCAGGTCGGAATTCGGCAGGAATTGTATATTGGGGACCGCCATTTCCAAGCATAGTAGCTGCCTGAGCATTTTTAGAATCCGGATCACCACCTTGTATCATAAATTTATTTATGACACGATGAAATAAAGTGCTGTCTAGATAATGTTCATTTACCAATTTAATAAAATTGTCCCTGTGCAATGGTGTTTCATCATATAGCTTTATTTTAATATCACCCATATTAGTGCTGATTACTATAATCTTTGAAATATCAGTAGTTTTTACATGCTTTTGGCTAAAGCTATTTGATTGAAATAATAATAAAGATAAAATTGATAGAAATACTAATTTTTTTTTCATTTTTTTGCGATTATTAATAAAAATTTATGTAGGTTTGCTAAAAATTTAATGTCATTGCAATATTAATAAAATATCAGCTAAAAAATGAAAAAAATATTAACTAATTTGTTTTTTTTATTCGTTTTAATAACGATAATAACAATAAGTTTTTCCGCTTGTAAAGAAGATACTGATTGTAATGTTGAAATAATTACAAAATTATACAATGATACCAATATGTTAGTACCTTATGCTGTTGTTACTATTGAGGAAGGTGATATTAAAGTTGTTGGGGTATCAGACCTAAATGGAAAATATACACATACCTTTCCTTTAGAGGCTATTCTTAAAGTAACATCAGAAGATACAATTTCGGTACCACCCTTAGTAGGAGAAGGATCTATCAGATTAGTACCTGGAAAAACAATTAGGAAAACCATTTTTGTTAAGTAGTTATATTGATAATATTTTCATAATTTTCACTGTATAATTTTTTTAAACAATATTTCGATTTTAGATTAAAATCAATGTATATTTGCTGATTATTTAAAAATATTATACAAATGAAAAAAACATGCCTTTTAAGTTTTATTGTCTTGTTTTTTAGCATAATAGCTAATTCGCAAATTGTAGTTAACAATACAGACATGCCAGCAGTAGGCGACAAAATAAATGTAAGTACAGCAGTTTCAGTTGGGAATATTGATTATACACTTACAGGTGCTGATTTCACCTGGGATTTTACTACATTAGCTCCAATTAGTCAAACCGTTGATACATTTGTAACTGTTATTTCAACTCCAATATATTATTACCCATCTTTTATTGCAAGTGCTAATCAGGCATTAAAGCAAGCTAATATAAATTTGGGTATTTTGCAGATGAGCAATGTTTATAATTTTTATAATAGTTCTAATACTTCCTATTCATTGATTGGTTATGCTGCCCAGATAAATAACATTCCCATTCCATTGAAATACAATACAGCAGATAGGATAATAAAATTTCCTTTGAATTATGGAAATATTGATTCAACCAATTCAATTGCTACTTTAAATATACCTTCTGTTGGTTATTTTAGCGAAACAAAAAAACGCAAAAATTCTGTAGATGGATGGGGTACTTTAAAAACACCATATGGTACTTTCCCTGTAATTAGAATTAAATCAGTAATTTATCAGAAAGATACACTTAGTTTGGATACTATTCCTTTTCCATTACCTGCAATAATAAGAAATATAGTTGAATACAAATGGATAGGGAAAAATTTCGGAATTCCATTGCTAGAAATTACAGAAACTTCTGTAGGAATTATGCCTTCATTTACTACTACAATTACTTATATTGATTCGGTGAGAAATCTTAATCCTTTTGGAATAGAAAAGATTATATCAAATGAAAGTATTTCTATTTATCCAAATCCTGCAAATGATCAGTTTACTTTAAAATATAACCTTGCTAAATCTGTTGATGTAGATATCAGAATTTATGATTTAACAGGGAAAGAAATTAAAATACTGGATCAAGGGATAAAAGATAAAGGGAATAATCAAAAAACATTTTCTCCATCAACAGAAAAGATACAAAAAGGTGTTTATTTTGTAAAATTTAAATTCAATCAGATTGTCTTTACCCGGAAATTGGTTATTTTATAATATGAAAAGCTATTTGCATTAAAATATCTAATTTGCTAACATATAAATATTTATAATTTATCTTCAATACTTGAAATTCAAAAACAAATCTAGCTTTCTAAGCTAATTGTAAAATTTCAATACAATATAGAAAACGGTTATTTTTATAATTTAAAACGGTTGGAGAATAAATCCCCAACCGTTTTTAATACATAATAAGTTTTTCTAATAATTAATTTAATATTTATTTACCAAACATATAACCAACAGAAAAACTTAAAACATTAATTTTTAATACTTCGTTATTTGCACTAACTGGATTAAGATTAGTTAAACCCAAACCATATTGAGCTCTAAATAAAAAATTATTGTATTCAACCCCAGCACCAAAATTCAAACCAAAATCAAAACCTCTTAGATCATCTGTATTTCCTGTCCCATATTTCAACCCAATTGTTTCATTTTGAATACCTAATTGAGATAATAATGCAGCCAAAGAGGTTCCTGCAGGAAGTCCTGTTGCCGAATATTCATTAATTCTGTTTCCTGATATTCCAAATGCAAAGTAGGGTCCTCCATAGAAAATTATTTTTATAGGTTTTATATCAAATTTATAAACTGCATTAATTGGCACTTCAATAAAAAGTGGAGATAAGGTCTGATTTAAGG
>CAZYEM010000202.1:0-4405 GCA_964646395.1 uncultured Bacteroides sp. | reverse complement strand
TAATCGTATTAGTAATAGCCTGCGAAACTTCAAAATTAGCACCTTTGCTGCTTAAGAACAACCCTGATTCCAAAGCAAAATTTTCTGAAAAATTGTAGGCAAGAATAGCACCAACATGATATGAAATTCGGGAACTCTCTGTTACACCCGCAAATCCACTTACTCTCATATTTGAAATATTAAGCCCCGTTCTTACTCCAAAACCTAATTGTGCATAAGATTGTGCTGAAACTCCCATTATCAGCATAATTGATAATAAATATATTATTTTTTTCATTTTATAACTTAAATTTTTAATTATTTAACTGTTATTTACTTATCATTTATAAATCATCTGATTCTTATAAGTTTCAATTGAACTTTTGCTTTATTATTATGGTGGTTTATTAATTTTCATGATCTATTGTTTTTATGATTTGTATTTTATTAATGAAATTCAAATAATCATTTGGTTAAAATTATTCTTTAATAAATTTTGTTACTGACGTATTATTATCATTGATAATTTTTACAATATAAATGCCCTTAGTATAGTTGGAAATATTTATTTCTGTAAGCTGTTGTTTTATTTCTTGTTGTAAAAGCAGTTGACCCTGAATATTATAAATGGAAATTGATTTGTTTTGTAGATTTTTAAATTGCTTTAAGTAAATGTTTATAATATTGTTTGCAGGGTTTGGAAATACAATCACTTCTGACTTTGCTTTACTTAATTCATTTACGGATGAAAACAAATCACTGCAATTATGAACAAGATTGTTATTATAATAATCACGGATATGCTGAACATATTGCTTTAATTTGGTAACACTTGCTGTATTCATAGTATCAGTATATTCACGGGCAAAAGTATAAGCTAAATCAACACATATACTGCTGTCTTTTGGCAACGAATAAGGCCCAATTGAACCTAACCCTCTTCTGTCACCCGGTAAATTGTTTGCACTTATTTCTGTCCAATTAGCTGTATCTTCTGGATTGCCTGAAAACATATAGTTCGTAGTTATATTTGTTGAACCAATTCCAGATCCATGACCATCACCACCAAAAAGTAAATGAGTATTATCTTTCCATATACCATTCATATAATTATAATAATGAAAAGGAACATCGGGTTCGCCCCAAGGACCAGTTGAATTATTATAGCAAATAAAAGAGGTTAATTGCTGATTTAAAAAACTAACACCTTGAGCAGGAGGATAAGTCCCATAAGCATAATTTTGTCCATTTCCGTCAATATTTGTTGCATTGTAAGCATAATATGAAGATATTGACGAGTCGCATCCAACATAATCATCCCAGGCATATCCTAAATCAAAATCTGTAAAAGTACCTATATATAAGCTGTCGTAATTATTTTGTGAACGGTTAAAAATACGATAGTTAATAAAAATAGTGTTATTTAATGCAGTATCTGCTGAATTATTAAAAGCATAGGCCAATCCATGGCATTCAATACTTAAAGTATTCCCAAATGATTCTGAATGATTCCGTTGATCGTTAAAAATAAAAAATAATGCCTGATCGCCTCTAATAATCGGATAATCTCCATTTTGAGGATCATATTTTCCATTACCATTAACATCAGTATAAGGTGCTAAATATTGACTTTGATTAAAAACCGGATTTCCGTTTCCAGGCCAATTGGCAATATCATTTGGCATAGCATAGCCTGTATTGTTATAATGTGTTTTATGATATTCGATTTCTAATTTGGAAACTTTCCAGGTATGATTCCACTTTTCTCTTTCAATATTATAAATAGAAGAATCATTTGAAATTGGACCAGGTTGATAATCCCTGCTTTCATATTGTTGAACTACATTTCTATATCGTTCAGCCGCAATGTATAAATTTCCATTATTATCTTTGGCTCCAATCCACAAATTTCCACAAAAAATGGTCGACATTTTACTATCTTTCGGTATAGTAAACATTGAACTTTCAAAATTAATATAATCGTTAAATAAATATCCTGATGATGAAATTCCGGCTTTTACATTGTTAATATTCAATGATTCAAAATCATCGCGTAAAACACTCTCAGAAAATGTAAACGAATATATATTTTTTGTTCTGGGAAGAGTTGTCAAAGATATTTCAGAATTTACAAACCACAATTTATCAGTAGTTTCACATTCAATAAACATAGGACGAATATTAGTTGGCATTCTGCATATACTGAATTCATTGGATGTTATTTTAATCAACAAATATTTATTTTCATTATTACTGTTTATACTAACAGTATTAATATAAACACTTCCATTCGCATCTTTGGCTAAATCAAATATTTTTGAAAATAGCAGATGAGTATGTGACTGATCATAAGAATAAGAACTTAATTTGGGGTAGGTAGCAAGTAAAGATTGAATATTATTATTGTTAAAAACAAAGGCACCTTTACTGTTGGTTCCGATAAAAAGTTTATTAATATTATCACTGCATAAAGATAGTATATTATTATCTCCAAGTCCTGAATTACTTGTATTATATGTTGTCCAATTACCAGCAGACAATTTAGATAAACCATTAGAGGTTCCAATAAAAATATCGTTATTTGCAGTTTGCTCAATTGCCTGCACATTATTATGGCATAACTGCGAATTAGTTGTATTATAGGTCGTCCAAATGGAAGCATTTAATTTGGAAACACCAAGATTGGTTCCTACCCATAATACATTGTTTTTACAAAACATTGAATTAATAACATTACTTACCAACTGCGAATTTGAAGTATTTATAGTACTCCAGCTTCCATTTTCATACTTTGCTATTCCATTTTTTGTTCCAACATATACAATATTACCTTTAGCAACAATAGAAGTAACCGAATCGGAAGGAAGATTGCCATTTGCAACATTATATAACGTCCAGTTAAGACCATCAAATTTATGAATTCCTAATTTTGAATATCCAATCCATTTATTACCTGAACTGTCAACTGCAATAGCTGTTTTAAATAATGCATTAATACTGACTCCTGCCTGAAATCCCCAATCTTTTACACCAAAACCCAAAGAAGTTGGTTGACAAAAACTTATAAAAGCTGTACTTTGAATAACCAGTACAAAAAAAACTTTTAAGATAATCGTTTTCATATTATTGATTTTTAATATTAAATTTCAGTTATCTATAAATATTAAACCTAATCAATAGGAGCTTAATTCTACTTTTTTAAAATCTGCCAGATTTAACTTATTTTACTTAAATTGTATAATTACAAATAGTAAATGCTTAAATCTGGCAGATTTTTATTGTTATTTTGTTAATACTATTTTCCCTGTAAAGACTTCCTTATCAGCATTTATTTTGTAGATATAGATGCCTTTAGCAAGATTATTTGCATTAAAAATCAGATTATGTTCTCCTTTTTCCTGTTCGTTATCGCAAAGAATACTTATTTCCCTGCCTGTAATATCAGTAATACTAATGCGAATGTGTTTATTTTCATTAAGTGAATATGTTAAAGTAGTTTTATCAGTAAATGGATTAGGGATTACCTTAATATTAATTGAATTTGCTTGATTGGCATCAATTCCGTTGTTGTTATAATAGATAATGTTGGAAGAGTCGGAGCTGCATGCATTCAAAGTAACTATTACAAAATAATTTCCTATTTGCTGTGGCATAAAAGTTTGAGCTGTTGCATTATTAATAATTCCTGTAGCCAGATTGTACCACTGATTACCATTTGCAGAACTTGAAGTCAATGTATTAACATTTTGAGTAATTGTTGGTGTTGGAGGAGTTGAGTTTACAACTACAAATAATGAAGATAAAGTGCCAACACCACATGAGTTTTGTCCTTTAACGGTAATATTTCCTGAAGTAGCTGTTGAATTATAATTAACCGTAATGCTATTAGCTGAACTGGAACCTGAAGCACCTGTAGGTAATGTCCATGTATATGAAATTGCATTTGTAATTACAGGAACTGAATAAACTACATTTCCTTGTCCTTGACATATTGATGTTTGCCCGTTAATACTGCCAGCTGATAATGGTAATGGGTTTACAATTATTGATAATGTAGAGGCAATTCCATCGCCTGAAGAATTACTTCCTTTAACTGTAATATTTCCAGAAACTGCAGTTGCGCCATAATTCACAGTTATACTATTAGTTGTACTAGAACCTGTGGCTCCATTTGGCAATGTCCAGATATAAGTTGCAGCATTATTTATTGTCGGAACTGAATAAACAACATTATTCTGCCCCTGACATACGGTTGTTGAACCACTTATTGTACCTGCGGGGTCTGGAATAGCTGTACCACTTTGAACAACTGTAACTGTAACTGGATTTACACCAGTTCCATTTACAGTGACGGTTGCAGTTCGGGAAGTAGTTGCTGAATTAGTAGTATAATTAGCAGTTATTATTCCGTTTCCTGTCCCTGAAG
>CAZYEM010000201.1:0-7788 GCA_964646395.1 uncultured Bacteroides sp. | reverse complement strand
TATTCGCCATTTTCATCACCGACCGAATGAAATTTCCTTCAAAGATTCCATATTCCGCACAAATCACTGACGCGTGTTCTCCCTCCATCCATCGTAGCATCGGCTCCACTAATTGCGTACTCAGCTTCCAATATCCTTCTGTTCTATGCGCTTCTCTTACCTCATAATCTGAGCTCATCTTGTTCAACAATACGATCGCATCACGTACCGCTGAAGAGACATGTAATTCCTGTATCGTGGGACTGTCCTCTGTCTCTTTGTTTTCTTGGAAGCTGGAAAGAACTGCTACCAATTCATTTCCCGTCAAATGATGCAATGTCTCTTGAACATAAAGCTCTGTCATCAGAAGCGCATGACCCTCATTCACTTCCGTTGCTAACACGCCCTTTAGTGTCAAGGAATCGTGCGTTAATTCCATGGAATGAGGACACGTGATAAATCCCATTTCATAAAGGAATTGTACAGATGGCTCCAGATAATGCTGATGCTGCTGGATGGATTCGATATCTTTTTCTAACGTAACACGATAGACACGTAATTGTTTCAACGTATGATAATCCGACCATGCTTTATTCCATTTTGGACCCAACTGTTTGTTTTTAAGCGTATCCAATTCACGCTGGACTTTCTTACGCGCCGCATTGACCGTCATCGAAATCATCTGCTCCAGTTCAAATCGCTTCTCACACTCGCTTTTAAATGGCTCAACTAGTTGTAACTCCTCCATCGTTTTTGCTAACGACTCCAACTCCTTCTCATATTTCACCTTCTCCGCCTGTCGTTGCCGAAACCAATAACTTTGCTCCATGATACGAAGCCATGTAAGTGGCTGCTCCTTCGTGGAAGCTTGAATCGTTTTGAGAATAAAATCATAGTGGAAATTCATTCGACTCTGAATCGGTGGACGTGCTCCCTTCATCATGGTAAACATTTCATGTGGGTCAAGCGGCTCTCTATCAGGAACGTAGATCACAACACCTTTGTCATCTTTTCCACGGCGTCCCGCACGTCCCGCCATTTGGATGTATTCATCATTTCTCAAAATACGCATTCCTGCTGTCTCCTCATCATACTTTTTGAACCCTGTAAAGACAACCGTCTTCGTTGGCATGTTGAGACCCACCGCAAACGTTTCCGTGCAGAACATGATTTTCACAAATCCTTTGGAGAAGAGAATTTCCACGATTTCTTTCAATAGCGGAAGAAGTCCGCTATGATGAAAGGCAATGCCTCGACATAGCAAGTCGTAGATTTGATGATATTGCGGCACTTTCTCCAAATCTGTCATATGACGATGAAGATGGAATGTAATAATGTGTTTGACAGCAGCGGTATCCGAGGAAGTAAGTAAGGTACGTTCTACTTTCTTCGCATAGGCTTCACACTGTTTGCGACTGAGTACAAAGAAGAGAGCAGGAAGCAATTCTTTCTTTTCCAGGAGGGTAATCGTTTCCTGGAGCTGATGAATGAAATGAGCATGATGCACTTTTCCGTGAACCGCTCCTTTGTGACCTGATTCGCGAGCATCCACCACAGTGCGTTGATAGGCGCGTTGTTCCGCCTCTTGACGCTGTTGGACATTCAGCCAATCTTTGTACGCTTTCTCATAGTAGGTTTCTTTTGCATCCATTAACGTAATGAATTTCTCATTCGCTCCAAGAAGGTAATGCGTCAACGGTACAATGCGATATTGTGTTTCAATCAGATGAATCCGTTTTTGCTTCAAGGTGCCAAGCCATTCCGCCAAATACTCTGGATGATCTAGTGTGGCAGAAAGCATAATCAATTGAATGGGAGGCGGGAGTAAAATCATTGTTTCTTCCCAGATATTTCCACGATCCTTGTCATTGATGTAATGGCATTCATCAAAGATGACCGCATCTAAGTTATCCATGGAAATCGAAGCGGTAAGTCCCAGATGTTCCGTCGTTGTCCCTTTTTTATAAAGAAGATTGCGAAGAATTTCCGTCGTCATAATGACAATTTGCGCATCAGGACAGAATTTAATATCGCCTGTCATAATACCGACGGTTGCATTGCTAAATTGATGCTTCAAATCGTAGAATTTTTGATTGGACAGTGATTTAATGGGTGTGGTATAAAAGACACGCTTTCCTTTCGATAGGGAGTGATAAATCTGGTATTCGCCCACCAGAGTCTTTCCTGATCCAGTTTTCGCACAAACCAGTACATTTTCTTCGTTGGCGATGGCACAAATGGCATGCTGTTGAAACGGATCCAATGGAAAGGAATAGGGATGAGGAGGAAGTTGTTCAGGAGTCTTGGATACATCGGTGATCACTAGAAAGGACATGATGGAAGTTCTATGATTTCTATATACGATTTCTATTCTCAATTTTTATGAAATGATCTAAATAGCTTAAACAAAAGGAATGTCTTCTAATAAGAAATGAACATTCTTGTAACGGGTGGATGTGGATTTATTGGTTCGAACTTCATTAATTATCTTCTAAAGAAGGATAGTACAGTTACGATTTATAATGTCGATTGTCTTAATTATTGTGCGAATGAAAAGAATGTGAATACACATCCACGTTATCACTTTATCAAGGGTAATATCACCAGTAAGGATCTAATTAGCCATATTCTTCAGGAATATTCCATCGATGCCATCATTCATTTTGCTGCGCAATCCCACGTGGACAATTCTTTTGACAATTCGCTTCAGTATACAACGGATAATGTATATGGAACCCATGTTCTATTACAGGCGTCAAAAGAATATGGTAAGTTGAAGCGATTTCTTCATTTTTCCACGGATGAGGTATATGGTGAGGTTGATTTAGAACATACTGGATGCCATGAGCGTTCTTTATTGAATCCTACCAACCCTTATGCAGCGACAAAGGCAGCTGCGGAATTTCTGGTTCGCTCTTATTATCACAGTTTCAAGTTGCCAACCGTGATTGTTCGTTGTAACAATGTGTATGGACCTAATCAGTATCCTGAGAAGGTGATTCCCAAGTTTATCAAGCAATTGAAGGAGGGAAAGAAGCTCACTATTCATGGAAAGGGTGATACTCGACGCAATTTCATTTGGGCAGAGGATGTTGCGAGTGCGACAGAACTCATTTTTTATAAGGGTGTAATTAATGAGATTTATAACATTGGTACAACGCAGGAATTTTCAGTCATGGATGTAGCACAGATTCTGATTGATAAGTTGACAGATGATAAACAATTGGATTCGCATATTACGTTCGTGGAGGATCGTCCGTTTAATGATTTTCGCTATTCAGTGGATCGGACGCGATTGATGGAATTGGGATGGCAGGAAGTGCATACCAATTTTATGGAGAACATTGAACTCCTTCTTTCTCTTTCGTAATGTAATGATTTAAAGATATTTTCATTGATGATTATATATCATTTATGAAACGTGTTGTGGTTACTTTAACAGATGCTGGATATTTTCATAAAGCACAACGAACCATTGCTGATATCAGATCACGCGGTCAATGGACCGAAGATCTGGTATTGATTACAGTAGGATTTGATGCACCTCAGACTCTACTAGATGAGTATCGTATCATCCCTTTTCGTATTGAGCATATTGATACGACCTATCTCCTTGAACAATATAAGAAATGTCCCATTCGCCCCACATGTGATAATCGTGAATTTGGAAAGCTAACACAGTGGGATAAATTTGCAGTATTTAATACATGGTTTCTTCAATGGGACCGTGTGATTTATTTTGATGCAGGATTGCGTGTTATTGATTCCATTCATTATTTGGCAGATCTATCATGCGATGGAGCATTTATGGCACCAGATGATTGTGCACCTTATGACAAGACTGGTGTATTTAGCAAAATTATTGAGATTGATAGAAATCCACCTGTTGTAGAACAATTATTCCAGGAATATCCTCGTGATATTCTTGATCGTCGCTATTTTTTGAACTGTATTTGGATGTATGATACTGTTCTTCTACGAACTATTACGTATGATGAATTGGCTCATACTATGAATCGTTATCCCATTTGCCGCTGCAATGAGATGACCATTATGAATTTACTATTTACCATGAAGTATCAAGTATGGAAGCCTTTTCCTGAGTTTATTCAAAAGGATGGTCAACAAAAACGACTATTCGGATGGTCAGAATGTAACGATCATTATGGTCATCATAATACATGGCGTGATTTTTGTTTCTTAAAATATGCTACAACACTCCCATTTGATACATGAGTTTACTCTAATTTCTCCGCCTTGCGCAATTCAAGACAACGCAAAATCGATTCTTGAATAGGAAGCAGTTCCAATTCATATTCCTTACAGAATTTCTCTAGTTTTGTCGTATCCATTTCATTATTAGAACGTTCTGAAGTAATATATTTCTTTTGCTCTTCATAAGAAATCAAATTCCAAGTATGTTGAGGGCGAATACGCTCTTTATATTGTTGGAGAATCCAATTGTGTTCGGCTGTTCCTGGATTGGTCAAATTATACACACCGCACTCTTGCACTTCAATCATCGTATCAATCACCGTCCACATATCATCGAGTACTGTCATAGAATTGGGAATAGAGCAAATGTTGGGATAAGCAAGAAGCTTATCAATCAAATTACGTCCACTTACCAACTTGGATACGGGCATACGAATGCGAAGTTGAAGCGTATTCTTAAAATGTCTTAATATTTGGTCGGTGTACCCCTTTACCGTGGAATAACCTGATCCAAAGAAATTGGGGATATCCTCTTCTGTAAACATCATCTTTGTATCAGTATACGTGTAAATACAACCCGTTCCCAAATAGACAAAATGGATATCTAGTGTTTGACACATATGCGCCAAATTGTGTGGAGCATAGAAATTGTCACGCATGTTATCATACAACTTTCCAGGAAGCTCCAAATAGTCAATCGATGGAATCAACTTGCCATTGGCTGTGCCAAAGGTACGTCCCAAAAAAGAAATCACACAATCAGGCTTCACACTCTTGATTTCTTGAAACGCTTCCTCATATCGATCCGCACGTGTCGTTGCCACTACTACATCATGTAGCGTATTTTGAATAAACTGTCCACCAATCCATCCCTTTCCACCAAATACAAGGACCTTCATTTCTATGTAGTAGTAAACGTTGCCCTTTAAATTGATGCTTTATGAATCGCATCATGAACTTTCATAGTAATCAGATGAAGTGGTAATACTCCATCTTCTAGAAGTAATCGATGATAACCCTTGACATCCCCTGGAAATGCTTTCAGATATTTCTCACGATTTTCCATAAATACTTTGCGCCCAATACTGTAACATAATGCCTGTGCAGGATAACAAATATAACGTTCTATTTCTGTTATAATTTCAGATGATGATAAAGGGACGTGTTGGGTCATATACGCAACTGCTTTTTCCCAACTCCACCCATACCAGTGAATTCCTGTATCAATCACTAAGCGTGCCGCACGCATGATCGCATTCACCAAATGACCAAATTCATCCAACGGATCTGAATAATCACCTAGTTCCTCCGCATACAAAGCAATGCCCTCTGAATATCCATTATTCGTTACACCATAAATCATATATGCTGGTACTTTCTTTTCTATCATGTATTGATACTGATAATGATGAAATCCCTCATGAATACTTAACGTATACATACTATAAATGGGGTTCTCTTTCAAATCACGTGTATTCACATAAAACGTCCCTTCAAACTCTCCAGGACGATAGGAAGATGCAATATAGAAAGCGCCGCCCGAACTTGACTCCATGTCTTTTGACACCTTTTTAATATGATAATCTGTCTTTAACGTATAATCAAAATTCTCCTTCCATATCGTCTCACGAATCCGTTTCTGCATCTGACGATAACATTTCATCACATCCGCGGTGCTCTTACAATAATGATCAGGATTATTCATCATCCACTTATAAAAGTGTTGTAATGATTCGTTTTTATAACCCATTGTTGCCTGGATGCGTCGAAAGGCAGTTTCCAATCGTTCTACTTCTTTGATGCCATATGCATGAATGGCTTCAGGTGTCATGTTGGTGGATGTCTGTTGACGAATCAAATGACGGTACATGGGTTTGCCGCGAGGCAATTCACATATTCCGACTGTCGTTCGACAAGCAGGTAAATAATCATGCTTTAAAAAATGAAGAAGATCCGTCACCGCCTCTTCTGTACCCTTGATGCTCAGCCTGGCATCTACGAATTCTTGTATCGATGATATTAATCTTTCACAAATTCGTCGTGGTAATACAGTACGTGATACGATTCCTTGCTGCATATTGTAGATAACGGTCCGGAGTATGGTAGCATAATCACGATAACGACTTTCACTAGGATGCGGATACATTTGTGATTCATTAAATGCCAAATCCAGAACTGTATTACGAAAAGAATTGGTAGATAATTGCTCCAATGGAAACATTTGATCCTCTAATCCTATCTTTACCTCCCATGCCAATGTTAGATCATCTATGGTAAGTTTCTTCTGTTTAGCTTCTATTGCTTTTTGATATCGTTCTAATAACTCTTTTGTCGCTTGTAACATTTCAGGAGAGAGAGCATCTTCGTAATGAGAATCACGACGCCGATCTCCTAAATAAGACCCTAAACTGGGTGACATGCGAATCTTTTCTGCAAAATAGGAGGCGAACAGGGAACGACTCATTACTACCTATCTATAAATAAAATGGTATACTTTATTGATAGATGATTGAGGCAGATTATTCAATACGCTCCCAGCTCTCCTCAAAAATGTCATCATAAGGTGTGGGACCCTCTGGACCAAACCATTTTGATGGAGCGATTACATTCTTTGCGTCTGAAAGCCATACACACCACCACATAAATGATGAATTTGCCATAATAAAATGATAAAATTGTTGGAGCAGTACAAAAGTGCGAATGTCATTATCCTCTAATATGACGTTCTCATGCTCAAATACGGGAGCAATATCATCACGAATCTCATTCCAATAGGTCTGATCATCACTGCATAGCAAAAAAATAGGGTTCTTTATACGCCCCATGATGCGCTGAACCGCTTCACGATAATATGCACCTGTCAATGGTCCATGAATACCCGCCGCCTTCAAGTAATCCGTTCTTCGCGCATGCATCACCACTACACGCTCTTTATTTTCCAATAAATAGGCATATCGCGATGTGGATTCCTCAAAGAGCGAATCGTGTGGTGTACATAGTTCCTTGATTTCCTGTTTTATCGTATCATCATAGAAATATTTTGATGTTTGTAGATAACCATTAAGATATTTACCCTGAGGTAATAATGGACCCATATCCGCATACATCGTAGCTAACTTTTCCGACCATTGTTCTAACGTAGACGGAATGGATGAAACAAGATAGGGTTTTACTTTCTGTAAGAGTGTTTCCCAATAGACAGGACGATCTCCATTATCCAATTTATGTACAATTTGTAGAGTGCCGCCCTCTTTTCTCGCATAAGCATATGCTGCTGCGATTTGAAACATTTGATTTCCTAGTCCTCCCATGATATTAACTGATACAACAGGCATTTTTATTATGTATTTATTATAATAAAATATGATATACTTTAAGTTGATCATATAAATAAAAATAGACATCTATCTAGTATGTCGTGTCCATCTAGTTTATCGTATTGCTATCTCCTCTATACTGATCAGGGTCCTTGCTCTGTCCTTCGGACAGAAAAAACCTATGTTGGTGCAACCATTGACCCTGATCGGCGCTTACGTCAACATAACCAAGAAATCGTAGGAGGAGCTCGCGCAACAGGAATACAAGTCGCACAAG
>CAZYEM010000200.1:0-7903 GCA_964646395.1 uncultured Bacteroides sp. | reverse complement strand
CAAAAGAAAAATAAATTCTTTTTGTCTAAACCTTTGTTTTATTCAGGAATCATATAAAATGGAATTATACATTAACTTTGCAGTTCAAATTAACACAATATGTACAAATCAATTAAGTTTGTTGTAATCTTCCTTTCAATAATTGGAATTACAAATTTATACGCTCAAAACACTCAAAAACAAAATACTAAATATCAGATTAAAGGTATTGTTACAGACAGTTCAAGTGGCAAACCTATCGAATTTGCATCTTTCAGCATCATAAATCCCAAAGACCAGAAAATGGTAACAGGTGGAATTACAAATTCAAAAGGTATTTTTTCCATTGATGATATTGCTAAAGGTAAATATCAGATTATGATATCTTATATTGGTTATGCAACATACAAAAGTATGCTGAAACTTGATGGGGAAAGCTCTTTAAGAAATCTGGGAAATATAAAATTATCAAAGCAAAACATTGAATTAACTACAACCGAAATTCAGGGAGAAGCCATTCCATTTCAGGTAAAAGAAGATACGGTAGAGTTTTCTGCAGCATCGTTTACAACCGATTCAAATGCAGTTGTTGAAGATTTAATTAAGAAACTACCAGGAGTGGAAGTTGATAAAGATGGTAAGATAACAGCTTATGGCAAAGAAGTAACCAAAGTCTATGTTGATGGAAAACCTTTTTTTGGTAACGATACGAAAACAGCAACCAGAAATTTGCCTGTAGATATGATAGATAAAGTTCAATTCATCGATAAAAAATCGGATCAAAGCATATTCACTCAAATAGATGATGGAGATGTTGAAAAAGTGTTGAACCTTGTTGTAAAACCTGGACGAAAAAATGGTTTTTTCGGAAAAGCAACAGCAGGTATTGGCACAGAAGAAAGATATGATGGTAGTGGTATGATAAACTGGTTTGAAGGAGCAAGACAAGTTTCGTTAATAGGTACTGCTAACAATATCAACAATATAAGATTCAGTGATTTTGTTTCGATGGATCAAAACAGCAGATTAAGCGGATCTATTAATTTTATGATGAAAGGTGGAGCAAGCGGTGGATCACGTTTTTTCAGAGGCGGAGGTAATATACCTAACATGAATGCTTCGGGAATAAATTCATCTTGGTCGGCAGGAACAAATTTCAGGGATAGTATTGGTAGTAAAATAAGTTTTACCGGAAGTTATATGTTTACTGCCTCCGATAATACAAAAGAACAAATCAGCAGCAGGCAAAATTTTCTGAAAGATTCATCTTTTTTTTACAATAATAATGAAAACATAAATAGTACCAATAATAATCATAATATTAATATGGAGTTCGATTATCGTTTAGATTCAATGAATTCCATTTTATTCACTCCAAGAATCAGAATTACAAACTCAACGAGTAGTGAAGAAAGTAAATTTAATTCATTTGGATTATCAGGTTTAGATTTTAACAACGGAAACAGCCTAACAAACAGAGATAATCAATCGATTAGTTTATCAAGTGAACTGCTTTTAAGACATCGCTTTGCAAAGAAAAGAAGAACCATTTCCTTATCGGTAAAACCAACTTTTAAATCCTCTAAAAGTGATGGATTTGATATATCTAATAGTTACTATTATATTGATACAACAACAATTAATCAAAATAAAAACACCAAATCAGACGAGAAAGGAATAGAAGCCAGATTATCATATACAGAACCTATTTTTTCAAATATTATAATGGAATTAAATTATAATTTTTATATGAATAATAGCAGTTCTGATAGAAAAACACTGAATTATGACCCGATTACAGATGAATATTCCACAATCGATACATCATATACCAATAATTATGAAAATACATTTATAAATCATAGAGCTGGAATTAACTTCAGAGTATTTAAAAACTTATGGGATTACACATTAGGTGTTGGAGTTGAACCTTCATTAATAAGAAGTAATTCAGTAAATAAAGGAACGACGCTCGAACAAAATGTTGTAAATTTTTCACCTTCCTTAAGTATCAATTACAAACCTAAAAAAGGAAAAAATTTACGGATAAGATACAGAGGAACAACTGATCAGCCAAGCCTTACTCAATTGCAGCCTGTTCCGGATAATTCCAATCCTCAATACATAGTAAATGGCAATCCGGATTTAAAACCAGAATTCAATAATAATTTGAATATCAATTATAACAGCATGGATTTTGCCTCAATGAATTTTATTTTTGCAGGAATAATGCTTGACAATACTATCAATAAAATTGCGAATCAAAGTATTTATGATAGTTTGGGACGACAAATAACTACTCCTGAAAATGTTAATGGATACTATGCCATTAATGTTTTTACAGGATTTGGGAAACCTATCAAGAAATTTATTATCAACTTAACAGGAAATGCTGGCTTTTCAAATGATGTAAATTACTATAATTCTAATAAATATACTACTCAAAATCTGATTTTAGGTTTAAATACCCGTATCAACTATAATGGAAAAAAGATTACAGCAGCACCGATTGCAAAAGTAAACTTCACTAAGGCTATGTATTCTCTCGAAAATCTATCTAATACCGAATATGTTAACTATACTTTAGGTTTTGATTTACAATATGAGTTACCTTGGAATTTCAAAATTGGAAGCGATATTCAATACTCGGCTAACAGTGGATATGGTTCTGGTTATGATATAACATACACAAACTGGAATGCTTTTGTTTCCAAACAGTTATTTAAAAATAAAAAAGGACAAATCAAGCTTCAGGTTTATGATATTTTGGAAGACAACAAAAGCATATACCGCACAACCACAGAAAATTACATTGAAGATGGAAGAATTAATTCATTATCTAGGTTTTTTATGTTAAGTTTTTCATATAGTTTCAGCAAATTTAAAGGAAAAGAGCCTGAAAAAAGGCGAGGAATGATGGGTTTCCCAATGGGAGGTAGAGGAGGTGATGATTTCTAGATAATAAGAATAATATCACAAGTATATTTAGGTTTGTTCAATAAACAATATACTTATCATCAATAATTTCATGTTTTTTTGATTAAATATGTAGTATTTTTGTAGAAAAATTCTGACATGTACAATAACGATACTATTTGTGCTTTAGCAACTGCACCCGGAATAGCTGCAATTTCAATTATCAGGGTTTCAGGAGAAAATGCAATAGATATTTGCAGCAAAATATTTAAAAGCAAAAATGAAAACACGCAAGAGTTTAAAAGTCATCGGATTTATTTTGGTTTTATTAAAAATGAAACTGAAATAATTGATGAAGTTTTAATGAGTATTTTCAAAGCACCTAAATCTTATACCGGCGAAAATGCCGTTGAAATTTCATGTCATGGTTCTGTTTATATTCAACAGAAAATAATGGAACTTCTTATCAGTAAAGGTGCAAGGACAGCAAAACCAGGCGAGTTTACAATGAGAGCTTTCTTAAATGGTAAATTAGATTTATCGCAAGCTGAAGCAGTTGCTGATTTAATTGCATCTCATTCAAACACATCACATGCACTTGCATTAGATCAGATGCGTGGAGGATTTTCAAATAAAATTAAAGAATTAAGACAACAACTGGTAAATTTTTCCTCACTGATAGAACTGGAGCTTGATTTTAGTGAAGAAGATGTTGAATTTGCTGATAGAAAAGCTTTAAACATTTTGTTATCAACTTTAAAAATTGAAATCACCAAACTCATAAATTCTTTTGCTCTTGGAAATGTTTTGAAACATGGAATACCAGTTGCAATAATTGGTAAGCCAAATGTAGGAAAGTCAACATTACTCAATTCAATATTAAATGAAGAACGGGCAATCGTTTCTGATATTCCCGGTACAACCCGCGATACTATTGAAGATACGCTGAATATCAATGGAGTTACTTTCAGATTTATTGATACTGCTGGGTTAAGGGAATCTTATGAGGAAATAGAAACAATTGGAATTGAGAGAACTTACCAGAAAATTGAACAGGCAAGCATTATTCTTTATGTTGTTGATATTAGTGAAACATCTGTTGATGAAATTATTGCATCTCTAAAAGATTTTGAACAACATATAAAAAATAAAATAAAGAGATTTATTGTAATTGCAAACAAAACGGATTTATTATATCAAACACCTCAGCATTTAAGAGATTTATTGTCGCTGGAAGTTATTTTTATATCAGCCAAACGCAAAGAAAACATTAATCTTATAACAGATACTTTGCTAAAATCGGTAGAAACTGAAAGAGCAACTGATAATACTATGATTTCAAATATCCGTCATTATGAAGCACTTAATAAAACCCTAGAAACTATAAATCAGATTGAAATTGCTATAGAAAATAAAATTCCAAGTGATTTGATTGCTATTGATCTGAAAACTGCTTTATATTATTTAGGTGAAATAACAGGTGAGATAACTAACGATGAAATTCTTGGTAATATATTTAAAAACTTCTGTATAGGAAAGTAATTCAACTTTAAAGTTAACTTACTATCTTTTTTGCAAATGAACTAAGTGCTTGAAAATTATTTATACATTTGTAAAAATAATTGTAAAACATAATAAATCGTAATAAAATGAAAATAAAGAGAACGCTGTTTTTTGCTTTAATCGCAATGCTATTTATTTGTAACGGGTGTACAAAAGGTGAACAAGGTCCAACAGGTGCTGATGGGAATGCTAATGTTTACGGATCTAATTATGTTGATGTTAACTGGTCGATGGACAACAATTTTTATTTTACCAAAATTACTGTTCCCCAAATAACTCAGGATATTTTGGATTACGGACTTGTGCAAGTGTTTATATTATATGGAAACGAATGGTGGTCTTTACCTGATATTAATGGAGTTAATTCAACAATTTATGGCTTTGGAGAAGGATATGTTTCACTGATAAACTCCAACTCGGATGGTTCAACACCTCCGTATCCTGCTCATTCAACATTTAGAATAATCGTAATCTCATCAACATATAAAGCTGCAAATCCAACAGTGGATTGGAATAATTACAAGGAAGTTGAAATAGCTCTTAATCTTGCTGACTGACAAATATGCACTTATTTACCAGATATAAAATTATATGTTATTAAAGCTGTTCGGGCTTTTTTAATTATTTCAGCAACGAAATGAAATACAGACACACTTTATTGATTTTTTTATTTTTCATAAGCAAATTTACTTTGCTTGGACAAATTGTAATTAATGAGGTATGCTCATATAATGGTTCGAATATTAAAGATGAAAACAATAAAGTACAGGACTGGATAGAAATTTACAATAAAGATTCCAATGTTATCAATCTGCAAGGTTATGGAATAGAAAATCACTCAGGAGAAAGGTGGATATTCCCTGATATTTCAATACAGGGAAAGGCATTTCTATTAATTTTTGCTTCAGGGAAAAACAAGACAGACAGTGTTCTGCATGCTTCATTTAAAATAACAAAAGGAGGAGATGAAATTCGTTTATATGATAAATATATTAAAATTATTGATAAGATAAGTTTTGGTAAACTTCAATTGGATCATACGATTGGCAGATTGCCAGATGGAAACGACAGTATCCGGATTTTTATTAATCCCAGTCCTAACTTAACGAATAATACCAATGAAGGCTTTATATCGTATGCCGATAATCCTGAATTTTCATTGGGAAGTGGTTTTTACACCGATGCAATAAATCTATCGCTTGCCATTGATACTTTATATTCAAAGATCTACTATACTATCGATGGAAGTATTCCCGATACAAATTCAACTATTTATAATTCTGCAATAATTATTGACAGTACTTTGGTAATAAAAGCAAGAAATTTTAGCAAGAATAAATCGATATTACCTTCCGAAGTAATCAGTAAAACATATTTTATTAACTATAAATCAACATTAGCGGTATTTTCAATTAGTACTAATCCCGCTAACTTATGGGACTGGAATTATGGAATTTATGTATTGGGACCCAATGCAAATATTAACTATCCATACTACGGTGCAAACTTTTGGCAAGACTGGGAAATCCCTGCACATATAGAATATTTTGAATCAGACCAGAAATTGGTATTAAAACAAGACGCAGGACTTTCAATTAATGGAGGTTCGGTTTCGCGGACACGCCCGATGCAATCGTTAAGGATAACAGCAAGGAATAGATATGGAGATAATGATTTGACTTATCGGTTTTTTGAAGAAAAAAACATTAGAAATTTCAAAAATATTGTTTTAAGAAATTCAAGTCTCGACTTTAACAAAACCCATTTCAGAGATGGATCTTTGCATAAACTGATGATGGGAAATCTGAATATCGATTTGTTAAGTTATAAGCCGGCTGTAGTTTTTCTTAACGGTAAATACTGGGGAATTCATAATATAAGAGAAAGATTCAGCAAACATTATATAGAAGAAAATTATAATTATGATAAAGATAAAGTGGATTTGCTCGAAGAAGACACTGCGGTAATTGAAGGTAATTCCAATGATTTCGATCTGATGCATCAATATGTTACAACTATGCCAATGAGTGTAAAAGCATATTACGATTCGGCAGCAAACCTGATAGATATTGAAAGTTTATGCGATTATTTTATTGCCGAAACCTTTCTATCGAATACCGATTGGCCTTATAATAATATAAAATACTGGAAATCGCATAAACCCAATTCGAAATGGAGATATATGCTTATGGATTTGGATGTTTCGCTTGGAAATTATGGCTGGGCACCTGCCAAATCAGACTTACTTGGTTTAATAATGAGTTGTTATGGTGACACAAACAAACATGTAAGAATTTTTAAAAGCTTACTGAAAAACAATGAATTTAAAACTTATTTCATAAACCGTTATGCTGATTTGGTTAATACAATATTCAGTACCGAACACATGAAACAGCATATAGAAAATATCATTAAGACACTTGAAGCGGAAATGCCATTTCATTTTGCACGTTGGGGGAGCAATACCGATGCCTGGAATTACGAAATTGAAAATGTGGTAATGCCATATATAGAAGAAAGACCTGCCTATGCACTTCAATTTGTAGGTGATACGTTCAAAATGAAAAAGCAGGTTCAAATAGAATTAAAAGTTTTTCCTAAGGATGCCGGATTAATAAAAATAAATACCATAAAACCAAGTCAATTGCCCTGGACTGGAAGTTACTTTGATGGCAATAAAGTTACAATAATTGCAATTCCCAATGCAGCTTATCACTTTGTACAGTGGCAGGCTACAGATTTGATTATCAATAATCCAAAAGCAGATACCATTGTAATAAATGCAGATACAAATACATGTTTTACTGCTTTGTTTGAACAATTTCTTAACGAGAATGAAATAATGATTTATCCTAATCCGGTTAAAGATGTTATAAATCTGGAGTTTATTCTGGTAAATGATAAAGTGGGAAACATTCATATTTACAATTCAACTGGCAAACTTATTAAAAATATCAGTTTTGATGGAAAAGAAGGTTTAAATAAGATTAATATACCCATTGCTAACCTGAAAGCAGGTTTATATGTATTAAAAACAGAAACAATCGACGACATAAGAACCGTAAAGTTTATTGTAATTAAATAATTAAATATTGTTTCGTCTCAACTTCATGATGCAAAACTATCCCACAACCTTTTTATTGTTTCCGGGCGAACTAAGAACCTTTAATCCTTTTTTTATTAAATCTGACAACTAAATATAAATCCTTTTCTTTTAGTCAAAACAAAAAGAAATAAGATTTGGATACTTAAAACAAGACAACTTACAGGTTAATAAAAAAAAATACCTGTTAGCTAATTACCTGAAAGCATCCAAATTCTGATTAAATATTTATATTTTTCCATACAAAAGTATTATTGTATCTACTTAAAAAGCACGAACAGCACGAACATATCCGGTAGTGGACTTAAGGAGGTTGGTCGGATAGCCGCTGTAGAAGTAGAA
>CAZYEM010000199.1:0-7938 GCA_964646395.1 uncultured Bacteroides sp. | reverse complement strand
CAGTTTTTAAAAGCTGTCAGGGGTTTGATTAAAATAGATTATAATGTTTTTGAGAAAAAAACAAAGATACTATCCATATCCAAGATTTGAATGCAGTAACGATATTGGTCACATAGGAAATAAGAAAACATTATCCCAATAAAGCTGTTATTACAGTCTAAATATAAGGTTTCAACAAAACCTGAACTGGCTAATCTGAATCTTAAAAACATCAAAAAGACATAAGTTTATACATATTATTATAAAAGTTATAGTTCATTTTACTGACAAACAACAACAAATTAAATATATACAATCATGACAACAACATTTAAATTTCTAACAATAATAGCTGCAATTATTTTAATGTCTTCTTTTACAGAAAAGAATGCTAACGAGTTTATTGGCAATTATGGTGTTTCTGCATCAGATCCAGCCCAAATTAAACTTACAATTAATTCTGACCACACTTTTTATTATCAAGATTTTTCTATTCATGACAAAAAAATTGCGGTTAAAGGTAACTGGATACAAAAAGGCAGAAAAGTTATATTAAAGGACAGTAAATCAGAGAATAAATTTCATAATGTATGGACTTTTGCTGAAAATGGACAAGTAGCCAAATCTCGCAAAGGGCTTTCGTATTATAGGTTGTGCAAAATAAACATATAGTAAGCCAGCTGGTAATTGAGCAGCTAACCTTCTCTAAAAAAAGAAACTATCATAAATAACAACTAATCTGTGTTTATAGTGATACATATTTATACTTTGAAAATGGAAAACTGTCTACATATCAAGTGTAAAATAATAAATGCCACTAACATTCACCCATATTGCCATTTTTAGGCACCAACATAAAGAAGTAAACAACTACTTTTAACAATAACAAAATACGAGAAATTAATGAAAATTTTGTAACTTTGTAATATGGAAATTAAAAAAAATACTGAGCAGAATTTTGTTATTGATAGTTTGACAAATTCAATTTTAAATTCATTTTCAGGTGATAGTTTTCAAACAGAAGTAATTCGTTTAAATAAACAGGATTTGAAATTAATAACTAAGGAAAAAGGCTGGAATTTTAACTGGAAAGCTGAATATGATAATATAGAAAAAGAAGTTTATAAACTTTGTATTATCAATAATGTAAATATAGTACAAGGGCTTTTAAGTGTTTCAATTGAACAAGATCATGTTTATATGAACTTGTTAGAAAGTGCACCATTTAACATTGGGAAAAACAAAATATATGAAGGTGTTGCAGGTAATTTAGTTGCTTATGCTTGTAAAATTTCATTTCAAAAAGGATTTGAGGGATATGTTGCTTTTACCGCAAAGTCAAAACTTATTGAACATTACGAGAATGCATTAGGCGCAATTCATTTTAAGAATCAAAGAATGATTCTTGAAACCAATGCAGCAAGAAATTTAGTTGAAAAATATTTTAAATTTTAATAAAATGGGCTTAATTAAAGAACCAGAAGGTGTTGACTTTATTATTGAAAGTTCACCTTTAACAGAAAAGGAAAAAAAAGAAATTAGTGAGTTTATTCAAAAAAGGAAAATTGAAAAGAAACAATTAATTAAAAAGAAAATTTCCAAGAAGGTAAAGAAAGAACAAGCTTAATATTAAATGCCGAACGACTAACATTCAGTCATATAGCCGAAATCCCATTAAGAAAAAGCTAATGGGATTTTGGTTTTAAGTTGCCAGTAATAAATGTTTATCGAAAAAAAACCTGACAGTTTTTAAGAGTTGTCAGGTTTTTATATGAAATAAAGATTCTTTTTGAAGAAGTTTAGAACTAATTTTATTTTTATTTCCTGTCTGTATGATATTTTTTCTGCATACCAAGTAAGAAATTTCGCAAGAATTGATCCTGACAAGGCCGGTACTGGCTCTGGCTTGGATTTCGGAAAAATGCACTCAATTCATGTTTGCCAACACGTAAATCCACCAGCGACATAATATCCAGAATATCATCATCCTTAAGGTTTAAAGCAATTTTTAATTTTCTGAAAATAATATTATTATTCAGTCGATTTTCTGCAACAGGCTGTTCTCCTTCTTTTTTTCCTCTGTTGTTGATAATTAATCCGTTCAGAAACAAAGCAAGTTGATTGTCGTTGAGCTCCATGTAAGCAGGATCATCGTCCTTTTTTAACCAATCGCTGATTTGTGCACGGTCAACCTGATAACCCGCCATACCAAATAATTCAATCATCTTTGAATCATTGAAATCAAAAGTGTAACGGATCCGTCTCAAAATATCGTTATTATTCATAAATAGTATAAATTTTAAAATCTAAAAAAAGAATTTATTTGATAAAGTAAAAGCAAAGTTATGTAATTTTCATTATTATGCAATTTATTTTCCTTCTTTAATTAATCATATTTCCGGATTATCCAACGAAACAGCAAAACAATTTATAGAAGTTGTGATAATTATATTTGTAAGGAATTGCAGGGATTTTATACAAATTTTAATCTGAAAACTTCACAAAAAAACAAGCTAGCCATTGAAGATGAATATTCCTTAAGCAAGAAACAAGATTTAAATAACATTAACCAAATACTAATTTTTCTTATTTTGCAATAATATTATTCCTATTTTTGTAATCTAGTAGTTTAATTTATCTTTATGAAAAAAATATATCTTTTTGCAGTTATTATGTTTTTAGCAGGTTTGTTACAAGCTCAACCCTGGCTTAAAAACTTACCTCAAAACAAAACAAGAACAGAATTAACATTTTTTGATTATCAAAATGCTTTTTATACTTATTGGAAACCTTTTAATGTGGACAAAGGAATTTATTATGAAAATGGTGAAAAGAAAAAAGCAGTAGGCTGGAAACAATTCAAAAGGTGGGAATACAATATGGAAACCCGTATTGATCCCAAAACCGGAGCCTTTCCTCAAAAATCTGCCATAGAAATATATAAGGAATTCACAGCTTCTAATTCACAGCAAAATAAAGGAACAATAGCAAGCTGGACATTGCAGGGACCAACTACTTCTACCGGCGGATATGCTGGCCTTGGCCGTATAAATTGCATCGCTTTTCATCCTTCCGATAATAATACCTATTGGGTAGGTGCAGCTTCGGGAGGTTTATGGGTAACTTACAACAATGGAACTTCATGGACATGTCTGACCGATAATAACGGAGTATTGGCAGTTAGTGATATTATTATCCCAACAGATTATGTTACATCTCAAACCATTTATATTGCAACCGGAGATAAAGATCATTGGGATAATTCGAGTATAGGAGTTTTAAAATCCACAAACGGAGGTTCTACATGGAATACAACCGGACTAAGTTACACCATTTCGAGCGGAAAAATGGTAAACAGGCTTTTATTAAGCCCAACAAACAACCAAACACTTATAGCTGCAACATCTAATGGAGTTTATAAAACCACGGACGGTGGCACTACCTGGAATACCCAACTTGTCGCCACCAATTTTATAGATATGGAATATAAACCAGGAGATTTCAATACATTATACGGTTCCACAACAAATGGCGTTATATCTGTTACTTCGAATGGTGGGAGCTCATGGACTCAGGCCTACTACAACAGCAGTGCCCGAAGAATTGAATTGGCTGTTTCTGCCAATCAATCTGGCTGGGTTTATGCAATGGCAGCAGCAAGTTCGAGTGGTTTGTTTGCAATTTTGAAATCAACTGATAATGGATTAAGTTATTCCATGATTTTTGACGGAGCCAGTAAAAATCTGCTGGGTTGGGCCTCAGCCGGAGATGATACCGGTGGTCAGGGCTGGTATGATTTAAGTCTTGCCGTTTCTCCAACAGATGCCAATACTTTATTAGCTGGAGGTGTAAATACATGGCGTTCAACAAACGGTGGAACAACCTGGTCCATTGCCAATCACTGGTGGGGAGATGGAGTTCCGGCAGTTCATGCAGATAAGCACAACTTAACTTACAGAAATAATGGAGATTTGTTTGAAGTAAATGATGGTGGTATTTATATTTCTGCAAACAATGGAACAACCTGGACAGACAAAACCAACGGAATGGCAATTAGCCAGATGTATAAATTAGGAGTCGCTCAAACGGTTTCGAATGAAACAATTACAGGATTACAGGATAACGGTACCAAACTCAGAAGCAGTGGTAGTTGGTCGGATGTAAAAGGGGGTGATGGCATGGAATGTTTAATAGATTATACCAACGTAAATATTCAATATGGCACTTATGTGAACGGACAAATCAGCAAAACAATAAATCACTGGTCTTCAGCTACAAATATTGAACCCGCAGCAGCCGGTGATGGCGCCTGGGTAACTCCATATATTATTAATCCACTTAATCCTCAAATTTTATATGCCGGTTATGCTGATGTATGGAAAACCACAGACAGAGGCGTAAGCTGGTCCCAGATTTCTACAATAAATACAAGCAATAAAATCCGTTCGATGGCAATTGCAGCTTCCGACACATCAGTTCTTTATATTACTAATTATAGCAATATCTGGAAAACTACAAATGGAGGAACTTCATGGACAAATATAACCGGAACATTGCCTGTAAGTTCGGGTAGTATTACTGAAATTGCTGTTAAAAACAACGATGCTAATACTTTATGGGTAAGTATAAGTGGCTATAATGCTAATAAAGTATTTCAATCAGTTAATGGTGGAAGTTCATGGACAAATATTTCGGCTGGTTTGCCTCAGATTCCTGTTTACTCTATTATTCAGAATAAGCAATCAAATACTTCTGTTCAATTATATGTTGGTACCGAAGTGGGTGTTTATTTCAAGAACGGTTCTAATAACTGGGTAGCATTCAATACCGGATTACCCAATGTAAAAATCGGCGAAATAGAAATATATTATGCATCAAACCCACAACTTAGCAAATTAAGAGCTGCTACTTATGGCAGAGGACTTTGGGAAACACCGGTTTATTATTCATCAACCGCCATGACTTATGTTTCAGGTACTACAACTCAAAATAATACAACTAAGGTTTCGCAGGGAAAAACAAAACAAGAAATCATAGGAGTTGAGATTGTTACCAATGGTAATCTTACCCCTTTAAATGTTACCTCTTTTACTTTCAACACAAACGGAACTACAAATGCATTGAGTGATATAAGCAATGCAAAATTATATTCAAGTACAGCAAGCAGTTTCGATAGCATAAATCAATATGGAACAACTATAATTTCACCAAACGGTACATTTACAATTACAGGAAACTTAACACTTAACGAAGGTGTTAACTATTTCTGGCTAACTTATGATATTCCAACAACTGCAACAATCGGAAATTTTCTGGATGCTCAATGTACTTCATTTACAATTGGAACAGCTAAAATCCCAACAATAACAAATCCGACGGGAAGCAGGGAAATTGGAATTACTTACTGTGCTGCAAGCGGTAGTATCTGCGATGAATATATTTCGAATGTAAGTATCGGAGCTATAAATAATCCAACAGCCTGTACTACGGGAGGATATACTGATTACACTTCACTTTCTGCCAATATTAACTCAGGCTCCGCTTTACCGATTACTATTACAAATGGAATTTCGTATAGCGGTGATCAATGTGGGATATGGGTGGATTGGAATAATAATGGTGATTTTACAGATGATGGCTCTGTTTCTGTTACAGGAAGCCCGGGTGGTGGTCCATATTCTGCAACAATCTTATGTCCTCAGGGAACTACAGCTGGAGCAAAAAGAATGAGAATCAGGATACATTATAATAATGAAGTAACTTCGCCTTGTGGAATTGCTTATTACGGAGAAGTGGAAGATTACACCCTTAATGTTGTAGCAATCTGCACACCACCAAGTACACAGGCAACAAACATTTCTTCATCAAATATTGCAAATAATTCTATGTCATTAAACTGGACACGAGGAAACGGGAATAATGTTCTGGTAGTTTGCCGTTTGGGAAGTGCTGTTAATTCCGATCCAATAAATGACTCTATATATACTGCAAATAATATGTATGGATTGGGTTCTCAAATTGGAACAGGAAATTATGTAGTGTATAAAGGAACAGGAACTTCTGTAAATATCAGCAGTCTTATTGCTGGAAGTTCATATTACTTTGCTGTTTATGAATTTAACAATACAGGATATTGTTACAAAACCCCTGCATTAACCGGCAACTACTCAACAACCGGAACATCGCCTTATTGTGCCGCAGGTTCTAATTCTACTAACTATGAATATATTTCAAATGTTTTGTTGGGCACTATTAATCAGGCTTCAGGAACTGCAACAGGAGGTTATCAGGATTTTACTTCACAAACTACTTCTTTGCAAATTGGCACTATTTATTCTGCAACCATCACTGTTGGCAGTGTTTATTCATCAGATCAGATTTTAATATGGATCGACTGGAATCAGGATGGCGATTTTACGGATGCCGATGAAAATGTATATGCTTCGAGCGGAAATTTTAGCACACCTCACATTTCAAGTGGATTTACACCACCTGCCGGTGCTTTATTGGGGAATACCCGAATGAGAATAAGGTTACATGATGCCGGTGCAGGACCAAACAACACCCCTTGTGGAAATTCAAGTTATGGTGAAGTGGAAGATTATTCAGTTAATGTTATTTCCAATGTTTGTGTTCCTGTAAATATAACAAATCATCCTGCTGCATTGCAATCATCCTGCTCACCTTCTGCAAGTATTTCTTTTATTGTTACCGCAACCGGCGATAGTCCGATAACTTATCAATGGCAGTATAACAATGGAGGTAACTGGGTAAATGTAAGCAATGGAATACCCACAGGAGCAATTTATACCAATACAAGCAGCAATGCAATGACTGTTAATGGTATTACAAATGCCTCAACCTATGAATACAGATGCTACCTTAGCAATTGCAACGGAATAAATTTTCAAACGTCAGATAATGCTTTGTTAGTTATTAATCCAAATCCATCCAATGCAGGAACAATCAGTGGATTAACAACTGTTTGTCAGAATCAAAATAATGTAATTTATACCGTTCCAACTATTACTGATGCAACTTCTTATATATGGACATTGCCGGCTGGAGCTAATGGTTCGTCCACAACCAATACAATTACCGTTAACTTTGGTTCGAATGCGGTTTCGGGAAACATTATCGTAAATGGAAGTAATGCTTGTGGTTATGGAACTTTCTCAAGCAAATCAATCACAGTAAATACGTTGCCAACTACTACCGGAATTATTTCGGGTGCGACAACAGTTTGCAAAGGACAGAACAATAAAATATATTCAATAGTAGCTATTCCCAATGCAACTTCCTATAGCTGGACTTTGCCTTCCGGAGCAAGTGGAAACAGCACAACCAACAGCATATCAGTTAATTTCAGCAACAGTGCAATATCTGGAAACATAACTGTTAAAGGAAGCAACAGTTGCGGCGAAAGTAATACTTCAAGCCTGAGTATTACTGTAAAAGCAATACCAGATATGGCTTCGGGCATTACCGGAGAGGATTCAGTAAATCAGGGACAAGGCAATATCGCTTATACCGTTCCGCTTATTGCTAATGCCAGCACTTATAGCTGGACATTGCCTGCAAATATTTCAGGTAACAGCAGCAATAATTCCATAAATCTTTACTTTTCGGATTCAAGTCTTTCGGGCAACTTAACAGTAAAAGGACAAAATGAATGTGGAATTGGCGAACCTTCTTCTATTTACATTAAGGTATTTAAACAGTTGAATATAAATCTGTTTTTAGAAGGAATTTATCAGCCGCTTACAATGATGATGGCAAAAGTACAGGATGAAAACGGAGATCATTTCCCCGGAAATATTTCCGATACCTTAAATGTATCTCTTCACAGTAATGCATCACCTTATCAGCTTTTACACTCATTTGCAAACATTAATCTATTGCAGAATGGATGGTGTTCCTTCAGAATACCTTCAGAAATAAATCAAGCTTATTATATGG
>CAZYEM010000198.1:0-8025 GCA_964646395.1 uncultured Bacteroides sp. | reverse complement strand
AATAGTAAAATGGTTTGGTGCATTACGTCCTACTGACTTAAATTCATTCTAATCAAACACATAAGTATTAATTAATTATATAATAATATATTAAATCAATGAGTATGAAAAAAATATATAGTTTATTAATTCCGGTGGTTTTAATAACTTTATCAATAATAACTTCCAAAGAAGTACTTGCAGGAAATGAAGATCGTGCAGGACAGGCTGGTGCTTCCGAACTCTTAATCAATCCTTGGGCTCGAAGTTCAGGTTGGGGTGGAGTTAATACTGCTAATGGTCGTGGATTAGATGGTAGTTTTACAAATATAGCAAGTTTAGCTTTTACAGAAAGAACTGAAGTTGTGTTTTCTCAAACACAATGGTTAAAAGGTTCCGACATTAATATCTCTACATTTGGTTTTTCACAAAAAATCGGAGAAACCGGTGTTTTAGGAATGAGTGTAACTGCAATGTCTTTTGGTGATATGCTTATAAGGACTACTGAACAGCCAGATGGTGGTATAGGTACCTTTAGTCCTTCATTTATTAATATTGCCCTTTCTTATGCTAAAATGTTTTCAAACAGTATATATGGAGGTATTAGTTTAAAAATTATTTCTGAATCAATAGCAGATGCCGGAACACAAGGTGTAGCGATTGATGCAGGTATTCAGTATGTTACAGGTCCAACTGATAATATTAAGTTTGGGATTTCAATGAAAAATGTAGGTCCAACATTAAAATTTACTGGTGATGGATATTCTTTTGCAGGAACTCACAATGGTTCTTTTATGTCTCATACTGTTGAGGAAAGAGGTGCAGAATTTGAGTTACCATCTTTAATAAATATTGGTGCTGCTTATGATTTTAATTTCAATGAAGATCATAGACTTACATTTGCTGGTTCTTTTGCATCCAATTCATTCACAAATGATCAATATGCAATTGGTGCAGAATATGGTTTTATGCAATATCTCATGTTAAGAGGTGGTTTTGTTTATGAAGATGGTATTTTTGAAAAATCAACACGCAAAACAGCTCTTACCGGAGTTAGTGCCGGATTTAGTATCCAGGCACCATTAAATAAAGAAAAAGGTTCTACTTTCTCAATAGATTATTCTTACAGATCAACTGATCCTTTTCAAGGTTCTCATACTATTGGAGCTCGTATAAACTTGTAAACTAGAAAATCTGAAATAAGGTTTAAAGTTAATTTTCTAAAATACAAAGGACTCTTTTTAATTAAAGGGTCTTTTGTATTATAACAATTTAAATGAATTAAGAATATGTCGAATATTTCATATTACAACAAAGAAGGCTTGGAAAAGCTTAAAGAAGATCTTAATCTTCTAACTACAGTTGAACGTTCAAAAATTTCAAAAATGATTGCCGAAGCTCGAGACAAAGGCGATTTATCTGAGAATGCTGAATATGATGCAGCCAAAGAAGCACAAGGGCTTTTGGAACTGAAAATTTCTAAATTACAGGATTTAATAAGTAATGCCCGGGTTCTGGACGAATCTAAACTTGATACATCCAAGGTTTTATTGCTTTCGACAGTTACTATTAAAAATTTAAAAAGTGGAGCCATTATGAAATATACAATTGTTCCCGAAAGTGAAGCTGATCTGAAAAGCGGGAAATTATCCGTTACTTCACCAATTTCGAAAGGAATTTTAGGAAGAAAAATTGGTGAAAAAATTGAAGTTCAAGTTCCCGCAGGAATAGTTCCATTTGAAATCATTGATATATCAAGGTAATAAAATCAACACATTATGTCAGGTATTTTTACAAAAATCATTAACAGGGAAATTCCTTCTTACACGATAGCTGAAGATGATAATTTTTATGCATTTTTAGATATTTTCCCTTTAGCTAAAGGACATACTTTAGTTATACCTAAAAATGAGACAGATAATATTTTTGATATTGGAGACGAAGAATATCAGGGATTGTTTTTGTTTGCGAAGAAAGTGGCAATTGCAATAGGAACTGTTATACCATGCCAAAAAGTTGGAATGACTGTTATCGGTTTGGAAGTCCGTCATGCACATATTCATTTGATTCCGATAAATTCCATTTATGATATGGATTTTAAACGGGAGAAGTTAAAATTAACAGCAGAAGAATTTACAAAAGTAGCTGATGAAATTTCAGAAGTTTTTAAAACTTTAAATAAAAAGCCGCTTTTTTAAAGTGGCTTTTTTATTACTTTTTCAGGATTTTTACTGACAAAACTAGCCCAACCGCTAAAACTTTGCGAATCTGAAGTTAAATTCCTTTGAAAAAAATGACAAACAGCTGCAGCCAACCCATCCGTTGCATCCATGTGTTTTGGAAGTTCCTTTATTTTCAGTAGGTTTTGAAGCATAGCAGCTACTTGCTCTTTTGAAGCATTTCCATTGCCAGTAATGGATTGTTTGATCTTCTTGGGAGAGTATTCGAAAATAGGTACCGAGCGATATAAACCTGCTGCCATAGCAACACCCTGAGCTCTTCCTAATTTTAGCATCGACTGTACATTTTTTCCAAAAAAAGGTGCTTCTATTGCGAGAGCATCCGGATGGTGAATTTCAATTAATTCCAAACAAGTTTCAAAAATTTTTTTTAATTTTAATGGTTGATCAGAAAATTTGTCTAATTTTAACACGTCTAATGTAATGAGTTCAATTTTATTCCCTTTTTGGTGAATAATACCGTAACCCATTATAGTTGTACCTGGATCAATTCCTAATATGATTTTTTCTGTTAGCAAAATTTAAATTTAAATGTTTAAAAATACAAAATTAAATAAAACCTACAATTTCTTACTAAGATTTGCAATAATATCCACATCTTATGGTTACATTGCTTATCAATTATTTTATAATGAAAACTATAAGCAAACTTATAATTTGTTTAAAATCGTTAATTTACATAAGTTTGTTTCCCTTTTCTTTATTTTTATTTTAATATTAATGTGTATCAATTGGAGTATTGAAGCATTGAAATGGAGATATTTAATTAAAAAAATTGAACAAATTTCATTTGCAAAAGCTCTTAAAGCAATTCTGGCCGGGTTAAGTATCAGTACTTTTACTCCCAATAGAATAGGAGAATTTCTTGGGCGTGTTTTTATTTTACAAAAAGCAAACCCATGGAAAGCGATTTTTATATCTATATTATGTAGTATGAGCCAATTGATGATAACTTTAATGATAGGTTCGATAAGTATTTCAATATATATTTTAAACTTTTTTATTGGGAATGAAACCATTCCATCTTATATTTTATATATTTTTATTTTATTACTCCTGCTTATTAATTTTATTATTTTAGCCATTTTCTTTAATGTTGCTTTTATAAGTAAATTGTTAGATAGATTAATCATAAAAAAATGGAGAAGAATTAAAGGTTATTTAAAAGTTTTCTCTTATTTTAATTTTAATGAATTGCGTAATACGCTCTTATTTAGCTTGTCACGATATTTGGTTTTTTCATTTCAATTTTATTTATTACTTGATTTTTTCAATGTTCCTTTAAATATACTGGAAGGATTTTTTCTGATTTCACTGATTTATTTTATCATTTCTGCTATTCCAAGTATTGCTCTTGCTGAAATTGGAATCAGAGGTTCTATTGCAATGGGAGTTGTTGATTATTACCTTAATACAACTTTGAGTCTGAATGTAAATTTTAATATTGAAGTAATTGCTGCCACTTCAGTTTTATGGTTAATAAATATAGCTTTACCAGCATTTATCGGAAACTTTTTTGTTTTAAAATTACACTTTTTCAAAGAAAAATAAAATGGATTTTTTTTTAGTCTGTATATTGTTTTTTATATGCCTTTTGTATTTGATTCTCATCTTATCTTATGCTTTTTTCTTTAATAAAGCGATATCAGCTAAAGTAACTTATACTTTTGATAGTCCCGTAAAGGTGAGCGTTATAATACCAGCCCGGAATGAAGCACATTGTATAGGCAGTCTTTTATATTTACTTAAAGAACAGACGTACCCATCCGAATTTATTGAGATTATTATTGTGGATGATGCCTCAACAGATGATACTTATAAAATAGCAATGTCTTTTTCGGAACTAAATCCTAAAATGAATTTTAAAATTCTACAAGTTTCAGAAACCAATCCTGATATTAAATATAAAAAACATGCAATAAGTACTGCGATTAAAGTTTGCAATGGCGATTTAATTATAACAACTGATGCTGATTGCAGCGTTGGATCCGATTGGATTAAATGGATTGTAATGGCTTATAAAGAATCCAATGCTAAAATGCTGGTTGGTATGGTGGCTTACCACAATGATAATAAGATATTTGAAAAAATGCAACATCTCGAATTCCTGAGTTTGATAGCATCAGGTATTGCTTCCATTAAATCAGGTTATCCAATCATGTGTAATGGTGCAAATCTGATTTATGAAAAAAAAGCGTTTAATGATGTTAATGGATTCAATTCCAATGATAAGTTTGCTTCAGGTGATGATGTATTTTTATTGCTAAAGATGAAAAAGTATTTTGGTAAAAACAGCATTCATGCATTAACTGATTATAGAACATTGGTTTATACTCAAGCTACTAAAACACTTATGGATTTTACTAATCAAAGATTACGTTGGGCTTCAAAAACAAGTGGTTATAAAGATATTAATATTCTTTTGGTTGCAGGTATTGTATTTGGTTTTAATTTGGGAATTCTATTTTGTTTTATTTACGGCATATTTACTTCAGAATTCATGTTTTATGCATTGATAATGCTGGTGATAAAGGTATTTGTCGATTTTCCTATACTGTATGGAATTACACGTTATTTGAACCGCAACGATTTATTAAAATATTTTATACCGATGCAAATTATTTATTTCCCTTATATTTTAATTATAGGAGTATTAAGTAATTTTGTTTCTTATCGTTGGAAGGGGAGAGTAATTTCAGGATAAATTAGTTTTCGACAATTAATTGTGCCGTTAATCTGCTTTTTTGTTCAAGTAATATTTTACGGTTATGAACTACTTTTTCGATTGTTGCATAATCATAATGACGTATTGTAATCAGATCGAGGTTGCTATTGTATTTTACTTTAAATTTTTGTTGTAAAGTTAAAATCAGCTTATCAAAATGTCGATTGTCGGCATCAATGCAAATTGAAAAACTGATAGCTGAATTTTGCATCAGATTTATTTTAATTTTATAATTTGAAATAATATTAAAAATTTCTGATAAGTTATCCTCTGCAATAAATGAGAAATCCTTAGGTGAAATTGAAATTAAAACCTGGTTTTGCTTAAAAATAAAAGAAGGAACTAATCCGTCTGCTTTTTCAATAGTTGAAATTTTGCTACCTTGGTTTTCCGGATTCAGAAATGATTTTACATAAAGCGGAATATTCTTGTTTTGAAGTGGTTTGATTGTTTTAGGGTGTATGATGGTTGCCCCGTAATATGCCAGCTCAATAGCTTCTCTGTACGAAATAAAGTCAAGTTTAACGGTATTTTCAAAAAATTTAGGATCTGCATTTAATACTCCCGGAACATCTTTCCATATAATCATTTCTTCTGCATTTAACCCAAATGCAAAAATAGCAGCAGAATAATCAGAGCCTTCTCGACCTAATGTTATAGAATGCCCATCGCTTGATCCGCCAATAAACCCTTGAGTGATAATAATTTTGTTTTCATCTTTTTCAAAAAGAGGTGATATGTTTTGTGTTATACCCTTTTCTGTTTTAATCCAATCTACCTTTCCTTCTCTGTATATCGAATCTGTTTTTATTATTTCACGGGCATCTACCCAAATATTATTTATATTAATGTAATTCAGATATTTGCTAACAATTAGCGTGGAAAGAATTTCGCCGTAAGAAACAATTTGGTCGTATTCAAAATCAAAATTAGCTGAAGGAGAAGTGTTTATTTTTTTATTTAATTGATTGAAAATATTCGTAATCAGCCCGAAAATTTGATTGTTTTTATCTGAAAACAGTTCATCAATTAACTTGAAATGATATTGTTTTATATCTGAAAAAACCGATTCTTTCTCCGTTGTGTTGTTAAAATAGGCTTTTGTAAGATTTTCGAGTGCATTCGTTGTTTTGCCCATAGCAGATATTACAGTCAGAATGTTATAATCTTTATAAAGGGTAAGAATTTCTGCTACATTTTTTACTGCAGATGAACTATTTACTGACGCTCCACCAAATTTAAAAACTTTCATGTTTTCCTTATAAAATACAAGCAAATATACATTTTTTTTTTAATTTGGCTATCTGATTAATGCTTATTTGGTTATTCAATTATTGATTTTAATAGGAAATGGATTTTTCAATCAGGCTATTTATCGTTTATACTATTATTTTTATTATTAACTTTGCAGCATGATTTCTATAGATAACACTATCATATCAGACGATTTAAAAGATGTTTGTTTTGTATGCGACCTTAAAAAATGCAAAGGAGCCTGTTGTGTGGAAGGTGATGCCGGAGCACCAATGGATGCTGAGGAAATAAGTATTTTAGAAGATGAAGTTGATAAAATAAAGCCTTATATGACCGAGGCAGGAATTGCAGAAGTAGAACAAAACGGTGTTTTTGATTATGATGCCTGGGGAAATTTTGTTACACCTTTGGTAAATCATCGCGAATGTGTATATGTATATTTCGAAGATGAAATAGCTAAATGTGCTATTGAAAAGGCATGGGAATTAAAGAAAATAAAGTTTCAAAAACCGGTTTCATGTCATTTATATCCAGTAAGGATTAATAATTACAAAGATTTTGATGCAGTAAATTATCATCAATGGCCTATTTGCAAACACGCTTTAGTGAATGGGAAACGGCTTAATGTAAAGGTTTATGAGTTTTTAAAAGAGCCACTTATACGAAAATACGGCATAAAATGGTATAAGGAACTTGAAGCTACTTATAAAAAAACAGAAAAGAAAGTTTGAGCATACTAAATATTTTTATATATTTGCAAATGATTAGGGGCGTTAGCTCAGTTGGCTAGAGTGTCAGACTGGCAGTCTGAAGGTCATGGGTTCGACTCCCATACGCTCCACATTAAAAATCAAGCTGTTGCATATTATTTGTAACGGCTTTTTTATTTGAGGTGTAGTTTTGAGGTGTAGTTTTGGTCATTTTTAAGTGTATATTTTGAACTTAAATTCGGTTCGATCTAGGGTGATAAATTTGGCAATTTCCTTTTGATTTATATAGTGCTTATTTGTTACTGTTTATTCCGGTGAAATTGATGAAATAATGAAATTAACTTCAAAATAAATATGTAATTAAATGTAGGATATATCCAGCATTATCTTCAATTAATGCCTTTAATGATGGATATATCTATCATTAATAGGTCTAAATAAAACAATTCAATTTGCAAACTTAACTAATTAATGGCATCAATTACTCTTTGTTGCCAATTTATAGTATATAAGACTGTTATATAGATATTAAAACGATATTAAGAATTATTATTGTCAAAATTCAAACTATGGAATGGTAAAGAATCCAAAATCAAAACAAAGGAATTAAGGCAAATTGCTTCGTTACAACAAAGGAATTTAGGCAAATATTTATTTTAGTATGCCTAATTGAGATTTTAAAATCATTTTTATTTTGCGTTCATTTTTTATATTATTTATAATATTGCGTTCATTTATTATATTATTTATAACTTTGCGTTCGTTTTTCTTGTTTTCCGTTTAATTTTTGTATATTTGCAACCAATTTATTGCGTAAATTTTTAATAAAAACTAATGAATAGCGTTCGTTTTTCAATTCAAGCAACTATTTTTCATGGAAGAAATCTTCCAGAAGAAGGTACAATTATTGGTTATGGTGCACTAATAGAATATTATCAACTAGAAATGCCTTTACCTTTCAAAATATCATTAATTAGTCAGAAAAATAGGAAATATGAAACAAAAGAATGGAAAGTATATACACCCAAATATAAGCCCGAAGAATCACTTTATAAACATTTGATACTAAACCGCTAACATGAAACTGAATTAATCCAATTGAAATTACACATAGATT
>CAZYEM010000197.1:0-8059 GCA_964646395.1 uncultured Bacteroides sp. | reverse complement strand
GTAGTGTAAGTTAAATTACGTTTACGTTTAGTAGATTTTTTAGTCAAAATATGACTTTTATAAGCATGCTTTCTTTTAACTTTTCCTGTACCTGTAAGTGTAAATCTTTTTTTGGCACTGGATTTACTTTTCATTTTTGGCATTGCAATAATTATTTAAATTAATTAATTGTTTTTAATGTTATTTTTTTGGAGCAATTATCATCATCATTCTTTTGCCCTCTAATTTTGGCATCATTTCAGGTTTTCCAACCTCAAAAAGTGCCTCGGCAAACTTAAGCAAAATTGCTTCTCCTTGCTCCTTGTATATAATAGTTCTTCCTTTAAAGAACACATCTACCTTCACTTTCGCACCATCAAGCAAGAATTTTCTTGCATGATTCAATTTAAAAAGGAAATCATGATCATCCGTTTGTGGTCCGAGCCTGATTTCTTTTACAACAATCTTAGCTGATTTAGCTTTAATTTCTTTTTGTTTCCTTTTTTGTTCATAAAGGAATTTCCTGTAATCGATTACTTTACAAACTGGTGGATTGGCAGTTGGAGAAATTTCAACTAAATCCAATTCAAGATCATAAGCAATCTTTAGGGCATCTTTAAAATTATAAATACCTGGTTCAATATTTTCACCAACAACTCTAACTACAGGTGAAGTAATTAAATTATTTATTTTGTGTTGGTCTTCATTTCTCTTTTCAGGTCTTAGCCCTCTGTTTCTGCTGTAAAATGGTGTAGCTATAACTATGTTCCTCCTCAGTTAATTAATACTATTTTTTATTATTTTTCAATTAAACTTGAAATTTCGTCATTTATAAGTTTGGCAAAAGATTCTGTTGTAAAACCACCTAAATCACCTTCACCTTGCTTTCTTACAGAAATTGAATCCTCATTTTCTTCTTTTTCTCCAACAATTAACATAAATGGAATTCTCTGTAATTCAGCATCTCTAATCTTTTTGCCAGTCTTTTCATTTCTTTCGTCAATCGAGCCGCGAAGTTCGTAATTATTTAGCACATTTAAAACTTTTTTTGCATAATCTACGTATTTTTCGCTTATAGGAAGAATTATAAACTGTTCAGGAGTTAACCACAAAGGAAATTTTCCTGCAGTATGCTCAATTAAAACAGCTACAAATCTTTCCATTGAACCAAAAGGAGCTCTGTGAATCATCACAGGTCTATGCTTTTGATTATCACTTCCAACATACTCCAAATCGAATCTTTCCGGTAAATTATAATCAACCTGAATGGTTCCTAATTGCCATTTTCTTCCAATAGCATCTTTAACCATAAAGTCAAGTTTAGGACCATAAAAAGCAGCTTCACCATATTCAATAGTAGTGCTTAGCCCTTTTTCTTCAGTTGCTTCAATAATCGCTCTTTCTGCTTTTTCCCAATTTTCGTCGCTACCGATATATTTCTCTGTATTATTTTTGTCACGTAATGAAATTTGAGCAGTATAATTTTTAAAATCCAATGTTTTAAAAATATAAAGTACAATATCAATTACTTTTATAAACTCTTCCTTTAACTGATCTGGGCGACAAAAAATATGTGCATCATCCTGAGTAAATCCTCTCACCCTTGTAAGTCCGTGCAATTCACCACTTTGTTCATAACGATATACTGTTCCAAATTCAGCTAATCTAACTGGTAAATCTTTATATGATCGAGGTTTATGATTGTATATTTCACAATGATGAGGGCAATTCATAGGTTTTAAGAAAAATTCTTCTCCTTCAACCGGAGTTGTAATAGGTTGAAATGAATCTTTACCATATTTTTGATAATGTCCTGAAGTTTTATATAATTCTACATTACCAATATGTGGACAAATTACTTGTTCGTAACCTGCCTTTTTCTGTATTTTTTTTAAAAAATTTTCTAATCTTTCTCTTAATGCAGCTCCTTTAGGTAACCAGATTGGTAATCCCATCCCAACTTTTGCAGAAAAAGTAAAAAGTTCAAGTTCTTTTCCTAGTTTACGATGATCGCGTTTTTTTGCTTCTTCTAAAAGAGTAAGATATTCTGTTAATTCTTTTTGCTTCTGAAAAGTTATTCCGTAAATACGTGTTAATTGTTTACGTTTTTCATCACCACGCCAATAAGCACCAGCAGTATTTAAAAGCTTAATTGCTTTAATACTGCTTGTATCAGGAATATGTGGTCCACGACATAAATCAGTAAAATCACCCGATTGATAAAATGAAATTTTACCATCTTCTAAATCAGTTATCAACTCTAACTTATATTCATCTCCTTTTTGGTTGAAATATGCTAAAGCTTCTGCTTTTGAAACCTCTTTTCTTATAAATTGCTGTTTTTGACTAGCTAATTCCAACATTTTATCTTCAATTTTTTTAAAATCATCAGATGAAATGCTATATTCCATAAAATCTATATCATAATAGAAACCATTTTCAATATCTGGTCCTATACCAAATTTAACACCTGGATAAAGCAATTCAATGGCTTCTGCCATTAAATGTGCAGACGAATGCCATAAAGCTGCTTTACCCTCTGTATCGTTCCATGTATAAAGACGCAAATTTGCATCATTATCAATTGGACGGGTGGCATCCCAAATTTCTTCGTTAACTTTGGCTGCCAATACATTACGTGCAAGTCCTTCGCTGATACTTTTAGCTATATCTAACGCAGTAACTCCTGATTCGTATTGTCTTACAGAATTATCCGGTAAAGTTATGTTAATCATGTTTTCTTTATATTGATTGAAATACAGTAATTTGAGTTTTTGTATTTACCATTTTTAAAAGTCTGCAAATTTAATCATTTATCTTATTATTACAATGATATTTATTTATATTTTTTGTTTTTTATATATATTTTTGCAAATATTATTAAAGTTATACAAAAATGATAGAAATTCTTGCAGCTAAATTGCTTGATCAAAATGATTTTCAAAACAAAAAAACAGAGTTATTAGGAAAACTTCCTGTAAGCTTATCCAATAAATTTAAGAATTATTCTCATAATAAAAATCTACAACGATCTATTTTAGGGGAATTATTAGCAAGATATTATTTTACAACTAAAATCAAGGTTCAAAGTAATAAAATTGAATTTAATTTAGGAGAAAAAGGAAAACCATTTTTAGAAAATTCTGATATTCATTTTAATATCTCACATTCAGGCGATTGGGTTGTTGCAGCTTTTTCTATCAGAAATATAGGAATAGATATTGAACTTATCAGAGAACCTAATTATAATGTTGCAAAAAGGTTTTTTTCATCAGTTGAAATTAATCAGTTAAATTTTATAAATGATTCCGATAAAAAGAAAAACTTATTTTTTGATTTTTGGACTATTAAAGAAAGTTATTTAAAAGCAATTGGAACTGGATTAACCAAACCATTAAATACATTTACAGTTATAAAAAATTCCGACACAATTCAATTAACTGACAATGAATATGACAATTTGGTTTATATTAAACAGTATTCTTTTAATGATGAATATAAGTTAAGTGTTTGTGGTTTTGAAAAGGAATTTGATGATTTTATTAAAATAGTAGAATTTTAATCAATAAAAAAAGGGGAAAGTATAAACTTACCCCTTTTTTTTAAATATTTATTTTTGTATTATTGAAGAACAATTTTTTCAACTTTTACAAAGTTATTATTTATAATTTTTACAAAATAAACTCCCTTTGCATAAGCAGATAATTCAATATCAGCAGAATAAGATTGTTTATCATTAGAGAGATTTTCAGTACGGATTATTTCTCCTTGAAGATTAGTAATTTGCAACTCTAATTTGCTGCTAATACCATTGATATTAATAGTAATAAGACCCTTAGTTGGATTTGGATAAATACTATAACTCAATGAATTTTCAAGATTATTAATTCCTGTACAGTTCTGAACAACAATAGGATAATTAACAGAAACAGTTCCGTTTCCACAAGAATTGGTTCCAGATACAGTTAGATTACCAGATGTAGCTGAAGAAGTGAAACTTATTGTAGCAGAAGTAGTATTATTTGTAATATTAGCTCCAATCCCTGAATATGTCCATGTATAAGAACTTGCTCCTGTTATTGCTGTTGTTGTATATGTTAGATTTGCATCACCTTGACAAACCGTATCATTTCCTATTGAAGTAATTGTACCAGCAGCACCAGGCAATGCAGTTATTGTAAATGCTTTATTTGAAGGTGTACCGTCACCACAATTATTAGTACCATAAACAGAGATAGATCCTGCAACAGCATTATTTGCAAAACTAAGAGTTATTGTATTTGTAGTACTTGACCCAGTAACACCTGCAGGTAAAGTCCACACATAAGATGTTGCACCTGCTATTGCTGGAATAGAATAAACCTGTCCGGTCGCACCTTGACATACAGTAGTTGAACCTGTTATAGTTCCGGCAGCAGCTGGAATTGAATTAACGGTAATCATTTTTAGAGTTGAGTCACCTGTACCACAAACATTGCTGGCTTTAACAACAATATTTCCAGAAGAAGCTGTTGATCCAAAATTAACCAAAATACTATTAGAAGTACTGGAACCAGTTGCACCTGAAGGCAAATTCCATGAATAAGAAGTTGCACCTGAAACAGAACTTATAGAATAAGACTCGTTTTGAGCACCCTGACATACATTACTATTTCCTGTAATTGCACCCGGAGCAGCTGGAACAGTATTAACTGTAACTGTTTTTGAAGATGCTAAAGAACTAACTCCACATGCATTCTGACCTTTAACAGTTATTGCCCCTGAAACAGCAGAAGTTCCAACTACTAAAACAATTGAATCAATTGTACTACTACCTGTAAAGCCTGAAGGATAAGTCCATACATAAGAATTGGCATTATTTATCACAGGTACTTTATAGGTTAATGTTTGCCCTTTACACACCAAAGCACTTCCATTAATTGTTCCTCCATTAGAAGGAAGAGGATTAACAGTTATTGCTATTAATGATTCCTGACCAAAACCGCAAGCATTTTGTCCTTTAACTTTTAAATTACCTGAAACTGCAAAACTGGCATAGTTTAATGTAATGCTATTTGTTGTACTTGAACCAGATGCACCTGCAGGTAATGTCCATACATAAGAAGTTGCAAAGTTAATTGAAGGTACAGTATATGTAACACTAGTCTGCCCCTGACACACAGTAATAGGACCTGAGATAATACCAGCTGTATCAGGAATAGAATTCACTGTAACAGCTAATGTTGATGATAATCCATCTCCACAGGAATTAATACCTTTTACTGATATATTGCCTGTACTAGCATTAGCAGCAATATTTACTAATATACTATTTGTTGTACTTGTCCCGGTAAATCCAGTTGGTAAAGTCCAACTATAGGTTGATGCACCACTAATAGTTGGAACTGTATAAGTTATGCCGTTTTGACCCTGACATACAGAAGCACTTCCAGCAATAGTACCAGCTTGAACAGGAACATCATTTACTGTTACAGCAAAAGATTTAGACAAACCATCTCCACAGGCATTTACGCCTTTTACAGTTATATTTCCTGATACAGCTGTTGATGTATAATCAACAACGATACTATCAACAGAACTAGTTCCAACAACACCTGTTGGAAGTGTCCATGCATAAGAAACAGCATTATTGATTGCAGGCACTTTATAAACAACACCAGTAACCCCTTTACATACAGTTGCCAGACCAGTTATAGCTTGAGCTGAATCTGGTAACGGATTAACAGTTATTGAACGAGTTGAAACAGCACCCTGACCACATGCATTATTACCTTTCACAGTTACATCACCGTTAACAGCATTTGTTGGATATGCTAAAGTAATTGTATTTGTTGTACTACTACCAGTTGCAAAATTCGGCTTTGTCCAGATATAAGAAGTTGCATTTGTAATACTTGGCACACTATATGTTACACTTGATTGACCTTGACAAACTGTATTTAAACCAGTAATAACACCTGCTGCTGATGGAAGCGGATTTACAGTTAAAGACATAGCAGATGCAGTACCATTACCACAGGCATTTGAACCTTTTACTGTTATCTGACCTCCGGTTGAAGTTAAAGAAACATTTGCAACTATGCTATTTGTAGCACTTGTACCTGTAACTCCAGAAGGTAAAGTCCATATATAAGAAGTAGCACCTGAAATACTTGGAACGGTATAAGTTAAATTAGCAGTTCCCTGACAAACAGGAGATAAACCTGAAATAGTTCCTGCACCAGATGGTACTGTATTTATTACAACTGCTTTTGTAGATAGAGTTCCATCTCCACATACATTTGTTCCTTTAACAGTAATATTTCCATTAACAGCAGTTGTTCCAAAATTTACACTAATTGAATTAGTAGTACTTGTTCCTGTTGCTCCTGTAGGAAGAGTCCAAACATAATTTGTTGCATATAAAATGGAAGGAACAGAGAAAACTATATTATTCGTATTTTTACATACTGTATCTAATCCTGAAATCAAACCTGCAGCATCAGGAAAAGAGTTTACTGTAATTGCATAATTTGAAGAAACGGCACCATAACCAAATGTATTATGTCCTTTTACGGTTAAATTTCCGGATGTTGCATTCATTGCAAAATTAATATAGGCAGTATCTCCTAAAAGAGAGTCAATTGTTACACCCGTTCCTGAATATTCCCATAAATAAGTATCAGCACCTAATATAACTGGAACTGTAAAGATTACATTATTTTGACCTGGACAAACTGATGAAACACCCAAAATAGTGCCGGCAGCACCAGGAATTGAATTTACATTAATAGCAAAGTCTGTTGAAACAATACCGTTTCCACATGGATTTGTACCTTTAACAGTTAAAAAACCAGGAGTAGCATTTGCTCCAAAATCAATAGTAATAGCATTAGTATTGCCATTAATTGTTGCTCCAAGTCCACTATATATCCATGTGTAAGTAGTTGCACCATTAATAACAGGAACAGAATAAGCCACAGCTGTTTGACCTGGAGAAACTGTTGAAACCCCGGTTATTACTCCGGATGGATCTGGTAAATTACTTAATAATATAGCCAATGGAGTTGATATTGTTCCCAAACCACAAGCATTTTGACCTTTTACAGTTAAATTTCCAGAAGTAGCATTTGAAGAAAAATTAACCACTGTGCTATTTGTAGTTCCGTTTATTGTAACTCCAGTTCCAGAATACTCCCAAACATAATTTTCAGTATTTGTTATTACTGGTACTGTATAAGTTTCTCCGGGATTTCCCTGACAAATAGTTGCATTTCCTGTAATCGATCCAGCTGCACCTGGCAATCCAATTGCTTCTGTTAAAACTGCAGTATTATTCATTGTGTCAGAATATATAGTTGCAATTCTGGATGCAATAACAATATAATTTCCAAAAGTATTGTTTGTCCATGTTAATGCACTTCCAGTTCCATTAACGGGAGAACCAAAAGCAACATTATCTTTATAAAGCTGATACCTGACACCTAATTCTGAATTATTAAGTCCAATATTTCCTCCACTCCCCTGACAATAAGATCCAGTACCGGTAACATTATATTTTACAGGAGGAGTGTTCAATAAGGGATTTGATAAATTATTAATTAAATGATTAGCTTGAATAGTGATGTCTGTAGCTGCAAGTAAAAAAACTGTTACTTTTGTTTGCCATGGTGTAGTTGTAAAACTCCATGTAAAATTAAATTTTTTATTAGCAACAAAAGGATGATTATTTTTTAATTTTATCCGGCATACACGCATTTCTGTTGTAAGAATCATAGTTCCATTTCCAACAGTTGCAGCTTTTCCTGTCATTTTTATACCATAATTTGCATTTGGAACTCCACTGGTTAATCCCGACATTGTTAAATTAGCATTTGTATGTTGATTAGCAGAGAGCATATCAGAAAATCCAGCTATAATGGTCGGGAAAATAGTATCTCCTGCACTTAAGACTTGGTTATTTAATTTTATCCCAAATTGAATTCCTTGCAATTGGAATGATGTTGCCCAAGTTGGGTTTACAGAAGTATTTTTAATGTAAACATCAAAAATATATTCTGTTGGAGAAATCAGGGAATCATTCTTAATCTCCATCAAGTAA
>CAZYEM010000196.1:0-8062 GCA_964646395.1 uncultured Bacteroides sp. | reverse complement strand
TGACCCAAAGGATGGTTCCAAAATGACCTTCGGATTCACGCCACACTCCGCCAATTTCTCAAATAGCACATCACGTGCCTTCTTGGGCGTAAAGAAGATTCCCTGTTCCTTTCTGAGCTCCTTTGACATAGATGAATTAAATTTCTTGGATACTTCACGAAATTCACTCGTCGGCACTTCAAGATGCGGTACGCCAGCATCGACTAGCGTCTGGTGAACAGTTGCCTCAATCAACCGAACAGGTGGCTTACATGGATTCTTTCGCTGCTTATGCTTCAGCAAGCCAGCCTTCTTCGTAAACTCCTTCCCACACACGTCACACTCACGATCCGACATTTCTACCTTCTCTATGAAAAAAGGTTTGCAGTCAATTTTTGTACCAAATTTGTACAAACCGGGACTGCAAACCTTTTTTCATTTCTATTTATTGTCGTTTCATGCTGATTTGCCAGGCTGGGTTTAGAATACCCTTATGATTGCGCCAACGTAGCAGTAGACCGTAGATGATCCTCCCTGATTTCAATTCAAGAATATTTCCATTCTTGATCGAATGGAACGTCATTTCCGTCATTTCCTGCTCGTGTACTTTATCGATATGGAATGTTCCATTGCTCCACAAAAGGTAGATTTTATCGGTTTGTGTCGCCTTTACCTTTTCTGAGAACGCCTCACGATTGATGGTATGCCCATACGTCGTCAGGTAATCCGCAATCGAGGCATTCACCACCTCATTCTTCTCCTTCTGAAAGAACAATTCACGGCTCTTCAGCTGCGCAAAGAAAGGAGTGATCGCATAGACCGTGCTTGTTACCTTTTTCAAGTAGAGCTCACGGTCTGGCTTTGGCTCCGTGATTTCCGCATCACATGCCAGATACTTGTCGAGGTATTTCTCATACCAGAACGAATCGTACGTTTCCTCAAACAATTGAATCTTTGCTTGGAGAGAGAGGAACTGTGGCAAGTCTCCAATGTTCGTTCCGCCATTCTTGAACTCAATCTTACGATTCGATGTTCCATATTCGCTGAAATAGGTGACGTCCGCATCATAATTGAATCCTCTACCTCCTCGCACATCGATCCGTGTTGAAGTATACTCAAGAATGCCTGTCTCTGTGGCAATTCTTCGCAGCGCATCATTCCACGCCTGATGAACTGTTCTCCATGATTGTCCATATGTCTCATGCTCCAAGTAGGCTTGGGGCGGCTGGCAAATCACCTTCAACACTTTCTCACGAACCTTGTTGGTTGCATCATTTAAATTTCTGCTAGACGTGGTAAAGAACGTTTCGATGTCGGCAACACCCTCCATATCTTCACAAGGCTTTTCAGGCTTTACATCCTTCGTCCGCTGCTCTACTTCCGTCGTCGCCGCCGTCATGATTTGGAAAAGCTCATCGATTTGAAACGCCTTAAGCGCACTGATCACAGCATTGACATCCATTGTCATGGTTTTACCATTTCTTCTCGTCATGATTTGATTCAATTTTTTATGAAAAAAGGGCGGGTTGCCCTTTTTTTGATTTTAATTTTGATTTTGATTTTTTGTAGTTAGTAGTCGATCACCATATCCATCCACATGGGAGTTTCACAAAAGTTCTTGTAGATCTGACTGTCGCTCAGCTTCTCCAGTTGGGCATTGCGAGCAAAGAAGAGACTGACAATGACACGCGGCTCCTCCTCATACTCTTTCAGAGCGTATATAAACGCATAGAGGGAAACGGAAAGAGCATTGAAGTAGATCGTATCGGAATTTTGTGCAGTATACACTGAATGTTCCTCCTCCATAGTGAAGTCGTATGTTGTTGGAACAATGCCACGAAAGGATGTTTTATTCACGTGACGATCGATATAATCAAAGTATAGCACCAGATTGTGTTTCACATAGATCTCTTTGTTCTCTGAAATGTTAGGCAGACAGGGTTCACTCGCAACTTTTGCCAGATTCTCCAGGAATAGTGCTACGATCTCTTGTCCTTTCATATGAAAGGACGCTGCATACAGCACCGAAAACAGTGTCATCGTGAAAGTTGCGGTTTCCATCTGTCTTCCATCGTAATGGATGCTCGAAGGCTTCCTGCGCGACTCCAGAAAGGATTTGACAGCGGGATACATCATGTTGAACGGCATGGAATAACCTGTTCCATTCGGATGCGAATAAATGAACATCAACATCGATTCGACGGTCATGGTTGCACCTTTCCTCTCGGTCATCCATTGTTTCAATTTTTATGTGCAGAAATCGGTTGATTCTGAGGTATTTCATCTTATTCTATAGAATCTTCCTGTTGTATAGGAAAACCATGATCATCCAAATCAATCACCAATTCTTCAAAACTAGTTTGGAAATAGTCCATTGCCATCTTGATTTCGGGTGTGGTTGGTTGCTCATGGAGATAGTTCCAACAAGCTTGCGCATTCCAACAGCCTTCTGTATTCCAGATCGTACCTAGACGATACCACCAACAATGCTTCATAATAGTATGTCTGACACAAAGGAAATTATCATCAGATTCATGTGGCTTGATTTCTTGAACCGCTTCCATTAGATCTTCTTCACGTCCCATGACCATGATATCCATAAAGGGAATACCAAAGCCCCGTGCACAACTCGGGCAACGCTCTACCTGATACGAACGCCATTTGTATTTACACATATGGCAGCTAAGTAAGTGGCGTGTAATATCAGTATGCTTCACCATGAAATCTACCATGTCATTCAGTGTAGCGCTCATGATTTGTATAATTTCCTTTTCAGAAGTGCGAAGGTTCAATTTTTAAATAAAAAACAGGGTTGTCCCTTGTTTTTATTTTCTATACTCTGCGATCATATACTCTGCGATCATTTACTCTTGCATTTCCTCCACATCTAACCAACAGCACATGTGCGGTCTTCCTTCACAAGGAATGCAACAAAGTTCGGGTTGAGAGTTCCATTCGCGACATTCTGAGATCTTGCGTCGCTGAAGACAGAGGAGACAGTCAAATTCCGTTTGCTCTGTATCCACAAGAAGATCAACCACATTGCGTTCCTCCAATAAATGCACCAGACTGTGAATGGGCGTAAGACCGTCTGGCTCAGTATAGTTCACTATCAAACGTGTCTCACAGTATTTCAGGTCCGCCCGTTCAGCGACGTAGGCACGTACATCGGTAAAGAATGCGGTTTTCTTGACCACAATACGCAATTCCTCTCCTGCCATGTTACGAATAATCATTAGAACCTCATCCTCTTCGATCTCCTTAGATTGCTGCATGATGTATTGCGGCACGATGGATTTGACGCGAGACATGGACTACGTTTCTACAATCCCCTGCCTTCTCCCAACCGATTATGTTTTTTCAATTTTAAATAAAAATAGGGTTGCCCCATTTTTTTATTTTTTTTATCTTGTCGTATGTTACTCCATGTGCTGTGTAATCACATCCGCGAAGTTCTCTGATGGAAAGTGGTGAACGCAGTATTTATTCCATCTGCGGGGCGCATCCACACGCTCCAATGCGTAGCTGATTCGAATGCCATCTGTATCCCAACGACCTGTTCCATTCTTCGCAAAGAAGATTTCACCAATGCGGGCAGTAATATGGCATTCTTGTTCCTGCTTCCATCGTCGTTCACATACCGTATAACACAAGGAAAGAGCAGAATGCGATCCCTGTACACGTTCCACAGCAGCTGAGAAGATCGTCTTCTCAGGACTGTAATAGTCCCAACCGTTGCCACCGACCACTCTCTCATGGTCAGCAAGGTTCCACTTGTACCAGATTTCGGCGTTGACCATTTTCTGGTGAGCGAGATGCGTCGCTGGCATGTTTTGTACGTATTCCTGGGATGTCATGGATAATTGTGAGTGACTTCTATTTGAATCACGTCTGGTTTCAATTTTTTTTAAGCAAATAAAAAACAGGGGTTTCTGTTTTTTATTTTTATTTTCTATTGTTTCGTATTTTCTGTGCTTTTTACCAACCTTCCGTCACGCCTGAGTGATAGGCACGACGCCCGACAAGGATGTCAGGCAGCATGAAGGACGGGGTGTACGTAAAGGTAGGAAGATCTTTCACGAGGACCTGAATGACATGGTCGGTCTCCTTCAAACGTGTCGCCACTTCTGTCATGGGCATGTTCATACCGAGAGTCTCACAGTTCACCGCAAGATGAATGCGCTCATAATACACGTCGCAGACGTGTCCCGCAAACAGGGCGATCGTGCTGCTAAGTTGCGAGTCTGCAATGGCAACGATGTGTTCCGCGCCCGACATGGTGTGGCACTTCACGAGAACCTCTTTATCCTTGAGCTCATCCGTCTCAGACGCAAGGATGCGAATGGGAAACTGGGACAGAAAAGGCGTGAGAGGCTTGACAGCGACTGACATGCTTTGTGCTACTACGTTTCTACTACGGTTCGCTGCCTTCTCTCTCCGCCGATTTCGTTTTCAATTTTTTATTTATGATTACGATGTGTACGTTTGCGGTGAGTACGATGCTTACGTTTGCGTTGGGTGCGACGCTTTCTGTAGGTACGACGTTTGCGTTTACGATAACCACCTACATGTTGCGACCGTATATCATTTATAAGATGTATCACCTCACTCAACGCCATAATGGCATCATTCTCAGATCGGTTGAGACGTGGGTCTCGTGGATTTATTGCTAATTCTGCAGCAGCTACAGCATCTATCATATGATCCAATATATCTCGATGCTCATCATTGTGACCATCAATAATATGCTGTATCATAACACGTACTTCAAGTATTTTTCTATGAACATCATCAAATGGTACATTGTCTTCACGAAGATCCCCTAGAATTAACACAATAGCATTATTAATGTCATTCAAACGAGTCAAAATATCGTTCTCTGGCACAGCTGCCATGTTTCTAGTAAGATCCTATTTTTAATATCGCTTTCGCTTCTTTCGTTGATGGCATTGATGAAGAAGTTTGAACAGAGCCTCACGATAGGCAAGAGCAATGTCCTCGATGCTTCGTTGAACACCCTTCTCAACAATCTCGACATACGCTGCTCGTGGCACACGTTGAATTTCATTTATCTGTTTTTGAAGAATCATGCGACGACCCTCCACGGTTTTTCCACATTTATTGCGGTTAGGTTCATCTGCATAACCTGATGCCTCTAAGGCAAGAGTACGTTTCTCCATGTTTTGAACAGCAATTTCCAGGAGTTCATCCTGAATCACAGGAAAGATGGGAAAGAGTGCTACCTCCATCTCTTCAGGAAAGATACTCTTGAGATTTTCGATCCATGTCATGTTTCCGTCGAGAAACACACGATCCACAATAGCACAGTGATGCTCCTGAAGAATCTCGGAAAGATGTTGAATAAAGTTACGTGCATTTCCGTGAAGATCATGCGACGTGTAGGGAATGCCAAGATCATGCGACAGGATACGAGCTTGCGTCGTTTTTCCAATCCCTGAGGGACCACCGAGAAGAATGATGGGATACACTGAAGTGTTATTCCAGCGACGGAGCTGTTGAAGAATGTTTTGATCCATTTTGCGACTTTCTTCTAGACGTTCGTGCTTTTCAAATTTTTATAGACAAATAAAAAACAAGGGGTTCCTCGTTTTTTATTTTTGATTTTCTATTGTTTCGTCGTGTTTTATTACAGTTAATATAAGTGGTTATCGACGTCTTTTAGTAATTGACATCTTGCGACGATGAGACTTGCGACGATGAGACTTGCGACGATGAGTCTTGTGTCTACGACCTCCACTCTTAATAGATGCCTCAAAATTTTCTAATCGTTTATTGGAAGCTTTTGATTTCATCTCATAAGCCTTAATTAGTGCTGCATCTTTTTCTTCTTCACTTAATACACGTGATGATAGAATATTCATCATCTCTTTATCACTTTCAAAATAAGCTGCATTTCGTGCGGCTTGAAGCATTCTCTTACGATTATTGTTCGACATTTATACTAATAGTACATAAAATTAATTATGAGATATTTGATTTAAAACGATCATTCAGGATTCTCCGTAGGAATGATTTAGACACGATTTAACATCCTGTACATAGTATTCAGCAGTTTATTTGCCTTTTATTTTTTAGGTACTCTGGATTCTACTTCTTTGATAATAGCTTTTCTTAGTGGGTAATCTTTTTCAATTTTTTATGGACAAATAAAAAACAAGGGGGTCCTCGTTTTTTATTTTTGATTTTCTATTGTTTCGTCGTGTTTTATATTTTCTATTGTTTCGTCATTTTTGTCGTTTTTCTGTGAAGAGTTTCTACACGATGTGTCCCACCACGAGGTCTCCTCTCTCTACAAGCATCTGTACGATGACCGACTCAGGCTTAAGCATCCGCTTCGGGACTGCGAGGCGGGTCTCCACAAACGCGGTCATGAGCGCCCATCGGTTCATCGGACGTCCGTTCTCGTGCATCTTGTTGGCAGTGAGGAGCCATTCCGCATAGGCGGGCATGAGTTCATCCAACTTCTCCACAGGCATGTCGAGTGACTTGAGGACAGCCGCCATCGTGTCACGGCGCCCATCGTGATTCGGATAATAGTTCCAGAAGTCGGGTTCCAACTTGCTCGGAGCAAGGTAGGCTTTCTCCACCTTGGCTTGCTCACGCGCATCACGATTCTTCTGACAGAGCGCAGCCTTCTCTTCCTCTTGCTTCTTGGCAAGCATCACCATCTCCTCACGAAGGGCGTAACGGAGCTCACACTGCATTAGCTTGAGCTCAAAATGCTTCGCAGCATACGAGCTGCGCAGGGCTTTGTACGCAGCACGCTGGTTGGCAGCGAGATCTTTCATACGCATGTGGTAAGCGGGGGCGGACATCTTTGGTGCTACTTGGTTTCTAATACCTACTTCTCTGCCCTTTTTCCATTTCAATTTTTTATTTTTAAATATATGGCAAAAAGTTATTCACTATCACAAGAGTAAAAAACAAGGGGTTTCCTTGCTTTTTTTTATTTTTTTATGTTTGTTTTATTTTCGTTTTATTTCGTCTTATTCCTCATTGAAAAGCGGACCTTCATAGGGAATATTTCCTCTCTCGTCCACGAGGACAACTCTCAGTTGGAACTGATCTTTCAAGATTTCCATGGCGCGTTCGATGTGAGGTGTGGGAGGATTGTCGAAGAGATACTCACGGAGATGCATCCAGCAGGTTTGGGTATACCACGGATCCTCCTCGCGATACCACGAACAATTGTCCTCCATCGCAAGCGCAAAGCGCATGAGTTCGTCCTCGTCTTTGTATTCTTCCTCGTTCCCAAAATCACGCATCGCATCCATCAATTGGGATTGGGACAGCGGGTCCAATTGGAACGGAAGTCCATAGGCTTGGGCGCAGTGCGGGCAACGCGTCGCATTCGTCGTGCGCCAGACTTTGTCGCACTCCATACAAGTCACAAAGTGCGCAGCGATTCTCGTGCTGTTGATTTCCTCCATTTCTGTGCTACTATAATTCGCTGCCTTTTCATCGCCGAGTTTTGATTTCAATTTTTTTAAAAAATAAAAACAAGGGGTTGCCCTGCTTTTTTATTTTTTATTGTTTTGTCGGTTTGTTATTTTTAGAGTATCTGTTTCAAAGGTATTCATGAGCGCTTGGCTTTTTTCAGTTCCGCTTTGACCTTCTTGACCATGTCGCACCAGAAGTGATAGGAATGATTTGCTGCAGCAACTCGCTGTGTCGCCCATTCACGATGCTTGTACGCCTTATCCTCTTCTCCAGCAATGATTGCATCCGCATGCTTCTTATGTGTTGCGTTATACGCATGATCGGCATCTTTCCATGTATCAACCGTAACAGCGAGAAATAATTCCGCAATGTCCCGATCTTCCATCGTGTGGCGAAGATCGACAAAGCTGAGCTCTTCTTTGCCAATCACAAAGAGTGGTTCACACTTCATCACGCGCTCCAAATCCTCCTGAGTAACATTATTCATGGCTTCCATTGATATGTATGGTTTTTCTTTTGGAAGTCAATGATTTCAATTTTTTTCAAATAAAAACAAGGGGTTGCCCTGCTTTTTATTTTTTAATTTTCTTCCCGTTTACAGAGAAGGCGGTGGAACTTCTGA
>CAZYEM010000195.1:0-8070 GCA_964646395.1 uncultured Bacteroides sp. | reverse complement strand
ATAATGTTACTGCCCTTATTGTGGTTGATGGGAAACAATTTGCATCTAAAGTAAGGAAACTGCTTTTAGGTAAAGGTTTTAGTATTCCTTTGCGAGTTGAATATCTAGATGAAAATGTTGGAGCTAACGGCTTTTATGGTCATAGGATTTATGCAGCTTATTCTCATTTAGTTAATGAGGATTATATTTTCTTTCTTGATCAAGATAATTTGTTTGAGTCAAATCATATTGAAACTATGATTGCTAAATTAGAATCAACTAATTCTGATTGGGCGTATAGTTTGCGTAATATTTGCGATAAAAATGGAAATTATATTTATCAAGATAATTGCGAAAGTTTAGGTAAATGGGAAGCATGGACTAATTGTTATCATATAGATACTAATTGTTATTGTTTTTCAAATAAAGTTGCTGTTACTATTGCGGGAGCTTGGCACGGCGGATGGGGTCAAGATAGAATTGTATTCCAGGCACTAAAACAATATTTTCCTAATTTTGAATGTTCTAACTATTATACAGTTAATTATAGGCTTGATGGTAACGAGGGATCTGTTACTAAAGATTTTTTTGAGCATGGAAATAAATTAATGAGCGAAAAATATAATAATAAATTTCCATGGAGTAAAATATGAAAATTGATATACATACATTATATTGGAATAATGGAGAATATTTAATTAAATCGCAAAAAAAAGTAATGGATCATTTTCAAATACCAGTAATATATCATAATTTAGATGGTTATCCACACGGTAAATGGATGGATGAGGTTCTTGAAAACAGTACGTCAGATATTGTTGGATTTTTTGATAATGATTGCGTCCCTTTAAATAGACAAATTGTTGATTATGCAATAAATTATGTTGCAACAAATAAAACGTTTATTGGTACAGCTCAAGTATCAAATCATATTGCGCCATATTCGCATATATTTGCTGCTCCGTGTTTTTTCTTTATTTGTCGAGAAGCATGGATACAGCTTGGTAAACCTTCTTTTTCTGAAAATACAAGATCAGATGTTGCTGAAGAAGTTTCTTATAGAGCTGAAGAACATAAATTATCATATAAAGCTTTATATCCAACTCATTTTGAGCGAGAATCAACAGAAGGTATTTGGAAATTAAGTAACTATGGATATTTTGGTATAGGAACTGTTTTTGCTAATTCCATCTATCATTTATATCAAGGTCGTTTTAAACAAAATGCAGATTTATTTGCTAAACGTTGCCAAGAAATAATTGATGGTACGTTTACTACAAACGGTATGCGTAATTCAATTTAGGAAATAATTATGAGTAAAATTAGTATAGTAACTGCTTTTTTTGATATTGGTAGGGGAGAATGGACTCCAGATAAAGGATTGCCTCATTATTTACAAAGATCTACTGATGTTTATATCAAAAGGTTTTCTTATTTGTTGAACTTAGATACAGATATTACTGTTTATACATCTCCTGACCTTGTTAATACGTTGACAGAATTAAGCGTTGGTAAATTAGCAAAAACAACTATAGTTGGAATTGATTTATCTGAATTTGATAGTATAAAAGAACGTATTGTAGATATTCAGCAAAACGAATTATTTAAAAATAGTATTTCTCCGAATCAGCTAAAAAATCCTGAATATTGGAATTCAGATTATGTATTGGTTACTAACTTAAAAGCATATTTCGTCGATTTATCTATTAAAAATGGATTATCTAAAAATGATATGGTTGCTTGGATTGATTTTGGTTATTGTAGAAGCGAACAAAATATACCACAAAGTAATTCCTGGGAATATAATTTTGACCCAACAAAACTTCATTTATTTGCATATAAGCAATATGATGGTAAAAATATATTAGAAATAATTGCAACAAATGATGTATACATACTTGGAGCTAAAGTTGTTGCGCATAAATCTATGTGGTCAATTATGGCACAATTAATGAAATCTTCTCAAGATAAATTATTTGAAAATAATTTTGTTGATGACGATCAAGGTTTATGGTTAATTTCCAGTTTAATGGAACCCTATTTATTTGAGTTGCATACAATACCAGATCATCAATTAGGTGGAGATCCTTTTGTTTTGTTTAACGAGTTTAACGATACTGTATGAATAAATTAATAATTTTTGATTTAGATGGCGTTTTAATAGATTCTAGGAATTTACATTATTATGCTTTAAATGAAGCATTAAGTCATATTGATGATAGCTATACTATAAGTATAGAAGAGCATTTAAGCGTTTATGATGGATTAAATACTACAAAAAAGCTTAAATTATTAACTCAAACTAAAGGTTTAGAACCTAAACATTATGATACTATTTGGGAAAATAAACAAAATGCTACATTTAAATATATAAAAGAATTTCAGGAACACTTTTTATTACAAAAGATATTTGCTAAAATAAAAAATAGAGGTTATAAAATTGCTGTTGCTAGTAACTCAATAAGAGAAACTGTAAAATTATCTTTATTGAGTATAGGTGTATTAGAATTTGTTGACTATTACGTTAGTAATGAAGATGTAACTAGAACTAAACCATATCCAGAAATGTATTGGAAATGTATGATAGCTATGAATGCTCTTCCTAAAAATACAATAATTGTTGAAGATAGTCATATTGGTAGACAAGGAGCTATAGATTCTGGCGCGCATTTATTAGCAGTTGATGATTCTTATGAAGTTAATTCAGAACATATATTAGATAGGATTTATAATATGATGGATAAAATCGAAGGAGTTGGTAAAAAGCCTTTGCCATGGAAAGATACAAAATTAACAGTATTAATTCCAATGGCTGGCGCGGGTAGTAGGTTTTCTGCTGCAGGTTATACTTTCCCTAAACCTTTAATTGAGGTTAGAGGAAAACCTATGATTCAAGTTGTTGTTGAAAACTTGAATATAGAAGCTAATTATGTATTTTTAGTACAAAAAGAACACTATGAGCAATACAATTTAAAATATTTGTTAAATTTAATTGCGCCAAATTGTGAAATTGTATTGGTTGATGGTATTACTGAAGGTGCTGCTTGTACAACTTTATTAGCTAAAAAGTATATTGATAATGATAATCCATTGGTTATGACTAATTCTGATCAATTTATTGAATGGAATTCTAATGAATGTTTATATGCATTTTCAGCTGATGCTATTGATGGAGGTATATTAACATTTAATGCTACACACCCTAAATGGTCATATGCTAAAGTCGATGAAACTGGTTTTGTTTCTGAAGTTGCAGAAAAGAAAGTTATATCTGATCAAGCAACAGTAGGAGTTTATTATTGGAAAAAAGGTTCTGATTATGTTAAATATGCTGAACAAATGATTGAAAAGGATATACGAACTAATAATGAGTTTTATGTATGTCCAGTATTTAATGAAGCTATTGCTGATGGTAAAAAAATACGAGTAAAAACTGTTGAAAAAATGTGGGGTATTGGTACTCCTGAAGATTTAAATTATTTTCTAGATAATCATAAAGAATGAAAAACATTATATTTTTTATAACTCATAAAACATTAGGCGTTGAACACGCTACAGCTTGTTTTTATAGTTTATCTAAACAAGAAAATGTTTCTGGTAAATTTGATGCCTTATATATCTACAATACGCACCAAGATGAATTATCAAATGATACGTTAATAGATTTATACGAAAAATTTAATTTAAATACTTTTTTTGCTGAAATTAAATTATTTGATTATAATCCTAATACCGAAAAGGCATTAGGTGCAGATATATCAACTATTAGAAATTACGTTACGGAAAATTATGTTCAAGAAGATAGAGTTTTATTATTAAAATCTGATTGCCTTTTATCTAAAAATTATTTTAGCGATATTCTTTCTTTACCTGTAGATATTCCCGCATATTTTGTTGCTCCATTTATTTGTGCAAAAGAAAGAATAACTGATACTGAAATATTTGAATATATTTCTAGAGATTCGTATATTCAGTCAGATGATATAACGTTTTTTGTGGAAGATCAAATAGGTAGTAGTAATAATGATTTTAATAACCGTCCTGAAGTAAATATAACTGATAATAGCATAAAATTTACTTCTTGTTATGTTATTAGAGATTTTTCTTGTCATTTCCTTTCTGTTGGATTATTTGATTTCGTACATATAGCTGTTCAGAGTTGGGGTGGGGTTAATTTTTCTTCTTTATTTAAGTATTTTATTGGAACTAATCGAAGTTTTGTAGTTCACAAATATCATAGTATTGTTAGTGAAAACAGAGTTACAGATAGAGAAGGTCCAGTTGTTTCTTGGTTAAAGAGTTAGTGTATGAGAATAGCAGTTTTAATAGCAGGTCATATAAGATCATGGGATTTTTGTAAACAAAATTTTTTAGAAAATTTGTATAACGCCAATCATCAAATTGATGTTTTTGTTGACACGTATAATGAAATTTTTAGGTCAGATTATCATCTTCATAAAGAATATGAAATGAATATTATTAAAAATTCTGATCAAATTAAACAAATGTTTTCTGGTATTAATGTTGTAAATTTTGGTATAGAACCTGAGGTTGTTGGACCCCCTCAAGATATGCAAAAAAGAAAATTATTACGAGTATTTAATGATTTTTTACAACATGAAAATATTTATGGAACATATGATTTAGTTATAAGATATAGATTTGATATATTATTAAATAAACCTTTAAATTATGAATATATATTACAAGAATGTACCAATAATCCTAAATTAATTTTTATTGGTGATGGTGCTGTTCATATGCCGCAAAACGATATGATGGCAATATGTAATTTCGATGCATTTAAAATATATTTAAATAGATTAAATACTTATCCATATCAACTTGATCCAATGATACATCATTATAGTATGGATCATTTAATAGCAGATTTTGGAATTGAATATAGCCAAACAATTGGTATTTCTATTGTTAGGCTTGATGGTAATAAAAATTATAGGATTGAAAAATAATGGTGAATTTATATAATAATGAATCAGATATACGTGATAATCAAAATATTTATGATTCGTTTAATAATTTTATTTTTAGTAATGATAGAAATGTTTTTAATAAATTACATAGTAAATTTGAATTTTACGATAAAACAAAACATTTACTTGGAGATATTGTAGAATGCGGGGTATTTAAAGGTTCTGGTTTATTATCTTGGTTGAAAATTTTGGATATTAATGAACCGCATAGTATTAAAAAGGTTATGGGTTTTGATTTTTTTAATCCATCATTTGTAGATGAATTAAAAGATGAAACTGATAAACGAACAATGCAACAAGTTTTTGATCGAGATAAAGATTTAGATTTAAATTCTATTTCATATGATGGTATATCTAAAAAAATTATTTCAGCTGGATTTAATACTTCTAAGTTTGAATTGATACAAGGTGATGTTAGTAAAACTTCTAAACAAATTGTTGTTTCTAGACCTGGATTTAGAATTAGCATTTTATATCTTGATATGGATTTAGCAGAACCAACATATGATGCATTAGTTAATTTTTGGGATAATATTGTTTCAGGTGGTATTGTTGTATTTGATGAATACGCATATCATAGTTGGAGCGAAGCTAATGGGGTAGATAAATTTATAAGAGAATTTGGTATTGAATTGCATAGAACAAATATTAAAGCCCCTACTGCATATATTATTAAACCATGAAAACTGCAATATTATTAGTTGGAAACATAAGAACTTGGTCTTATTGTAAAGAAAATTTTTTACAAACATTTGGACATTTAAATCCTGATATTTTTGTGTCGACGTATAATTTACAGTATAATCATCATCCATATATACGAAATTTAATTGGAGATAATGAAGATGCATGGCTAACCAATGAAGAAATTGCTGATATTTTTTCTGGAATTAATGTTAAAAATATTAGTATTGATAGTAATTTACATTATAATTTGCCTGAAGATGTTAATAGTTTATTTACCGGATTAGAAACTACATTTTTTCAATATCTTAAATTTTTTCAATCTGTTCAAATACTGAATGAATATGATGAATATGATTTGGTTATTAAGACTCGTTGCGATTTATTATATAACCCAATTAATTTTGATAATGTTTTAAATTCTATTATTATTGATTCGGGTAATGTTTATCCTAATGATTGTATTTTAATCGCAAATAAAAATAATATTGTAAATATTTCTGAATTTATTATGCAAGAATTTTTTAATCCAATATATAGCAATAGTCATGATACTCCTCCACATGGACTATTGTGTAATGCTATTAACCATTTAAATATTCCTGTTCAGCAACAAAAAATTATGAATTGTGTTGTTAGAAAGGGAAATAAAATACAACAATATTAATATGAAAATTATATCGCATAGAGGAAATTTAACTGGACCTTGTTCAGATACAGAAAATCATCCCGATCAAATTAATTTATGTATATCTAAAGGATATGATGTAGAAATTGATTTGTGGTTTATAGATGGAGATTATTTTCTAGGGCATGACACTCCAACTTATAAAACTTCTTTTAGTTTTTTATTGGAAAGAAAGGATAAATTATGGATTCATTGCAAAAATCAAGATGCTGTATTTGCGTTTAATAACACTGGATTTAATTATTTTTGGCATCAAGAAGATGATATTACATTAACTTCTCAAGAATTTATTTGGGCTTATCCAGATAAGCATGCAAAATATTTTAAAAACCTTGTTATATTGAATTTTACAAAAAACGTTGATTTTGATTTTTATAAAAGCCGTGGAGTATATGCAGTTTGCATTGATTATATTATAGGTAATTAAAATGAAAATAGCTTTTCAAACGAATACAATTTGTCATAGAGGTACCACTGTGGCAATTTTAGATTATGCAAAATATAATCAGGAAATTTTAGGTAATGAGAGTATAATTGTTTATCCTACAAATTTTAGTGATTCTGGAGTTAGTTCTGATTCATTAACGCAACAAGATGTTTTGGTGGAAGTTAAGAAACAATTTACCGTAATCGGTTATACTTCTCTTGCTGAATTGGATAAAATAGTAGAAGATAATAATGTTGATGCTACTTATTTTATTAAAGGTGGATTTAATGATGGTTTAGTTACAACAAAATCTAAAAATTTAATTCATGCAGTATTTCAGGCTAATCAGCCTCATGGAGACAAATATGTTTATATCTCAGAATGGTTGTCGGATTATGTTAGTAATGGTAAAATTGATTTTGTTCCACATATAGTTGATTTACCAAAAACTAAACAAACTAATTTTAGAGAAAAATTAGGAATAGATAAAAATAAAATAGTTGTTGGTCGAATTGGTGGGTTGCACCAATTCGATATTCCTTTTGTGTTAGAAACTATTGCTCAATTTGCATACAAAAATTTAGATTATGTTTTTGTATTTGTAAATACATTTAAATTCATTAATTTACCAAATGTTATATTTATTGATCCAATAATTGATGAACAAGAAAAAACTGATTTTATTTTATCTTGTGATGCGATGATTCATGGTAGAAGCGATGGAGAATCTTTTGGTTTAGCTATTTGTGAAGGGTTATTTCATAATAAACCTGTATTTTGTTTTAATGGTGGTCGTGATAAACATCATATAACTTTATTAAAAGATAGTGGATTATTATATAATAATGCTATTGAATTGCGCGATATGTTACTTAATGTTAAATTATATAATAAAAATTATTCTAAATTAGTAGAAAAATTTAACCCGCATACAGTTATGGAAAAGTTTAAAACCGTTTTCCTTGATTAAAAGTGCTTGACAATATAGATGTTTTATATTATAATAGGGCATCTATTTAAAAAAAGGTGATATATGAAAGTATTGGTTACTGGTGGTTGCGGTTTTATTGGAAGTCATTTAATTGATGCACTAGTTGACTCTGGTTATACCGTTGTTAATGTTGATGATTTGTCAGCTGATAATGATCAATTTTATTTTAATGAAAACGTTAAAAATTATCATTTTGATATTTGTAATACTAAACAATTAATTTCAGTTAGTAAAGGGTGTGAATTTATATTTCATTTAGCCGCTGAATCTAGATTAGGTGCTTCTATTGCTAATCCAAGAAAAGCAA
>CAZYEM010000194.1:0-8071 GCA_964646395.1 uncultured Bacteroides sp. | reverse complement strand
CTATAGCTTGTGATACAGTAGCTGTACATGAATTTCCATCAGTTACAGTTAATAAATAAGTTCCTGCAACAAGCCCTGATAAATCCTCTGTTGTTGGAGCAAATGGATTACCATCTTTTGTCCATACATAAGAAAATGAAGGTGTTCCTCCTGAAGTTGTAATATTAATAGCTCCATTATTACCATTATAACAGGATACATCTGTATAACTATCAATATTAATAATAATTGCAGGAGAAGGAGATAATACCTGGGATTTGGTTGCAGTACAACCATTAGCATCCGTAACGGTTAAAACATAAGTACCTGAAGCAAGTCCGGTTAAATCTTCTGTTGTTGAAAAAGCGACTGCATCTTTAGTCCATGAATATCCAAGAGAACCGGTTCCTCCGGTAGCAGTAACAGATATATATCCATTATTAGAAACACAATTATTTGTACTATAACTATCGATATTTACTGATAATAAATTAGGTTCGGTAATTGTTGTAGAAGCAGTTGCAGTACAACCAATACCATCAGTAATTGTAACAGTATAACTTCCAGCTGTTAAACCAGAAGCAGTTGCAGTGGTTTTTACAGGTGAAGTATTCCATGAATAGGTATAATAAGCAGTTCCTCCAGTGTATGATGCAGTTGCAGAACCATTAGCTCCACCATTACAACTTACATTTACTTCAGAACCAATTGATGCTGAAAACAAAGGATAAATAGTATATTTAACAGGAGTACTCCAGCTTTCAGTTTCACTGTAAGTTGGTTGTGTACAAGAAGCAAAAGCAACTCTACGAATATACTTATATATAGTAGTACTTCCGTAGTTATAATAAGTAAATGTAAAATCATAATCATAGTTAGCCGTACTGTAAGAGTTAAGATCAGCCCAGGTACCAAAAGTACCAAAATCTGAAACTTGCCATTTATAAGTAATGCTAGTACAGTTATTAACTTCAGCAGGCGTATTTGTTATTGACATTGTAGTTCCTGTAATATTAGGAGTAACAGATCCGCATCCAAAAGTAGGAGCATGCACTGTAGGGTCGTTAGCTGTAAATATTGGTGCTACAGCTGCATTTGCATTTAAAAAAGCAAAAGTGAAGAAAAGAAAAAAGATAGCTTTTGTCATATTCTTCATACTTAAATTTGTATATAAACTTTTCATAGTCTTATTATTTTTTAGTTTATAGTTATTTTAATTCCACCGGTAGCACTTTTTGTACCTCCACCTGATAAGCATTCAACAAGAACAACACGACGGAAGTAAGTTGTAGCACTAACCACACCAGGATCGTAATCTTTGGTTTTAGCCAGGTTCGTTTTCAGGTTTTCAGTAAAGAATTCATCAGTAGCAGATTGCCACTCGTAGTTTATATTTGGGCAAGAACTACCCAAATCATCCGTTACAGTAACGGTAGATCCAATAATTGCACCTGGATCAAGTGCACCAATAGCGGTAACAACTTGAGGTGCTTCAATTTTGTTCACAGTAATTACCTGTGCATTAGCACCAATAATTATTGCAAAAAAGAGAAAAAGCGTAGCCATTGGCTTTAGCATTCCTCTAAAACAATTTGATCTGTAAAAAATTTTCATATATAAAAAGTATTAATGAATAATATTGAAAATTGTAAATTAAAAAAATTTGCAATCATTATAACTTATTTCTAAGAAAAAAGTTACAATAACGCAATGATATTAAGCTATTTTTGTTAATATCTAAGGTGAAGATTTGTTTAAATGTCTCATAAGATTGTTGTTTAAATTTTTAAATAATTAGTTTGACGTTATATTTATATTTGCTAAAATGTATTTATTTAAATTTCTTTATTTCAACACTTTGCATCTATTAAATTGTCGTATTTTAAAAAAATGTTTCTTTAGATTATTAAATTGTTAATTCCTTTTTTGTGTTAAAACCAATTAAAAATAATTGCTGATATAACTGCTTTTTAAAATGATTATAACAATTTCAAGTTGCAAATATAATTCATATTTTATCTTAAAAACAAAAATATTTGTTAAATTTTACACTAAATTAATTTTACCTGTCGTTCAAATTATATAACTTTCTGATTTTATTTATTTTACTTTAATAAATTACAAAAATATTTTTTTTATTGATTAAAAAAAATATTATCACAAAACTCTGTATTATAACTATAAAAGACTAACCATAAATAATTGATAATTGATTTTAAAATAAAACTGATTATTTAAAAAAATTCAAGTTAAAATTAATCATAGTAATGTGCTTCAAACATTGATACAGGTATAATTGTTCAGTTTTAATGTGATTTTTAACAATAAATTCATATAAAAACCTGAATATATACTAAATTTACATTGATTTAAAGGTATGCAAAAAACTACAAACCAGTTACTTCAGGCTTTGTAAGCAAATATAAAAACATAACAATAACACAACTGATAAGAATATTTTTGGTTCTGAATTCGTGTAATTTTGGGCGATTTTAGGGTTTATATATTATAAGGTATAACTAAAATCATCAAAGATATTTATTAATGCTTTATTTATATACAGTAGCAAGCTTTTAACTTCATTAGATTATTTTATAAGAATTTGCATAATTTATCACGTAAGGCACGATTCTGGATTCGAAGACAAAAATAAATCTTCAGGATTTAAGGAAGTCAAAAAAACTAATAGAAGCATTGGATAACATCAGGTTTTTATAGATTAATGATCAGGGGTAATTCAAATCAGCAATTATTTTGATTATTTGTTGTAACTTTGTAAAAAATAAGAAAATGCAATACTTAGATCCAAAAAACGACTTGACCTTTAAGAAAGTTTTCGGGCAACATCCACACCTGCTCAAGAGCTTTCTGAATGCATTACTGCCATTGCCAGAAGGTAGTTTTATTGAAAGTCTGGAATATCTTACTGCGGAAATGGTTCCGGAAATCCCGCTGCTTAAGCATACCATAGTAGATGTGAGATGCAAGGATAATCATGGAAGACAATTCATTGTCGAAATGCAGATGCATTGGACAACAGGCTTTATGCAAAGGGTATTGTTCAATGCTTCAAAAGCATACATCAAGCAGCTGGACAAAGCGGAAGCCTACAGGATTTTACAGCCTGTATATGCATTAAGCTTAGTGAACGACATTTTCGAACCTAAGAAAAAAGAATATTATCACCATTATCAGATAGTAAACATTCTGGATACACAAAAGCAGATTGAAGGTCTGGAGTTTGTGTTTGTAGAACTTCCTAAGTTCAAGGCACAGAATATAACCGAAAAAAAACTACAGGTTTTATGGCTGCGTTTCCTAACAGAAATAGATGAATCAATGACTGAAGTGCCTGACGAATTGATGAATACACCTGAAATAAAAGAAGCTCTGGAAAATCTGCTGGTAAGCGGATTCAGCAAGGCTGAGCTGGAAGGTTACGACAAATACTGGGACAGCGTCAGAACCGAAAAAACACTGCAAACAGGCTTTTTTAATAAAGGAAAAGCAGAAGGAAAAGCAGAAGGAGAACAGATCGGACTGGAGAAAGGAGAACAGATCGGATCTGATAATGAAAAAATTAAGATTGTCAGGAATGCAATACAAATGGGAATGAGTATAGAAGATATTTCCAAGCTAACAAGATTAACAGAAAAAGAACTATTAAAACTAAAAGATTCTATTACCTAAAATCCGAAAGAATTTTTATTGATGCTTTTTCAATAAATTGTTGCTTTTTTTTCATTAAATTGTTTTAAAAGAATCCGTGTAATTTATCCCGTAAGAAACGATTCGGGATTCGATGGCAATAAAATTATTCTGCGAACTTTAAGTATTTAATATAATGTATAAATTAAAATTAACGAAACTTCAAAAAAAATCTTTTCTGATTTTTCATTTTTTAATTTTTACATCAAAAGAAGTAAGGACTACAGTTAATAATTGTTGTTTGTCTCACAAAAACAAATTTTTAAAATAAAAAGCATTATCCAATCAATTTAATTTTTCAATTATCAAAATTTTACATAGTTTTGTAAATTATTTTTAAATAATTATTTATATAAACATACAAAATAAACATAATATGCAAAAGTTATTGTTATTAGGAGATGAGGCCATAGCTCAGGGGGCTATTGATGCCGGATTGTCTGGTATTTATGCTTATCCCGGAACACCTTCTACTGAAATCACTGAGTATGTGCAGTCGTCGAAAGAGGCAAGACAACATGGAATCCGCAGTTCATGGTCAACTAATGAAAAAACCGCTATGGAGGCTGCCTTGGGTATGTCTTATGCAGGCAAAAGAACCATGGTTTGCATGAAACATGTAGGTTTAAATGTTGCGGCCGATCCTTTCGTTAATTCTGCAATTACCGGTGCTAATGGAGGTATGATAATCGTTTCAGCTGATGACCCTTCGATGCACTCATCTCAAAATGAACAAGACTCCAGATTCTTTGGCAAATTTGCCATGATGCCCATTTTAGAACCAAGCAACCAACAGGAAGCTTATGATATGGTTCATTATGGCTTTGAACTTTCAGAAAAATACATGATTCCTGTATTGATGAGAATTACTACCCGTATGGCTCATTCCAGAGCCGGCATTACCCGAAGGGAAATAAGAAAACAAAACGAAATGAAGTTGCCTACCGATTTGCGACAGTTTGTATTGCTTCCTGCTATTGCCCGTTGTCGCTATAAGGGTTTGCTAAATAATCAGGTAATGTTTGAGCAGGAATCAGAAAAATCTCCTTTTAATAAATATATAGATGGAGCTGATAAAAAGATGGGAATTATAACCACGGGTATTGCATATAACTACTTAATGGAAAATTATCCTGACCGTGTTGTTCCTTATCCTGTTCTGAAAATTGACCAATATCCTATTCCACGTAATCTGGTTGAAAAAATCTACAATGAATGTGATGAGATTATGGTTCTGGAAGAAGGTGCTCCGATAGTTGAGGAAATGCTTAAAGGTTTTATGGCAAATGGCAAGACTATAAAAGGTCGCCTTGACGGTTGTGTTCCCCGCGATGGAGAATTAAATCCTAATATTGTTGCGGTAGCATTGGGAATGACAGACACTATTGGTGCTGATATTCCAGACAATGTTGTTTCACGTCCACCTGCTTTATGTGCCGGCTGTCCTCATATCGACTCTTATCTTGCATTAAATGAAGCTTTAATAAAACTTGAACCAGGTAGGGTTTTTGCCGATATCGGCTGTTATACCCTTGGTGCACTTAAACCATTGGAAGCTATTAATACCTGTGTGGATATGGGAGCTTCTATTACAATGGCAAAAGGTGCTGCTGATGCAGGATTGATTCCTGCTGTTGCAGTTATAGGTGATTCAACTTTCACCCATTCAGGCATCACCGGATTGATAGATGCCGTAAATGACAAATCTCCAATTACTGTTTTGATCCTAGATAATGGAACAACTGCTATGACAGGTGGTCAGAATTCTGCTGCTTATGGAAGAATTGAAGCTATTTGTAAAGGAATTGGTGTTGAAGAAGAACACATCCGTATTTTGAAACCACTTCGCAAAAATCATGAAGAAAATACAAAAATCATGATGGAAGAACTGGCATACAATGGTGTTTCCGTTATTATTCCGCGTAGAGAGTGCATTGTAGCTATCGACAAAAGAATGAGAGATAAAGAAAAAATCAGAAGAGAAGCTGAGAAAGCATAATTAATCATATTTAAATAACAGAAAAAAATGAAAAAAGATATAATTCTGGCAGGTGTCGGCGGACAAGGGATACTTTCAATTGCTGCTATTATCGGAACTGCAGCTTTAGATATGGGACTTTTCCTTAAGCAATCGGAAGTACATGGAATGGCACAACGTGGTGGCGATGTTTCTTCAAACCTGCGTATAGGTGACCATGAAATTGCCTCCGACCTTATTGCTAAAGGAAAAGCTGATATCGTTATCTCCGTTGAACCTATGGAAGGTTTGCGTTATTTGCCAATGCTTTCTCCCGAAGGATGGTTGATTACCAATTCAACTCCATTTAAGAACATTTCCAACTATCCCGATATTGATGGTCTTTATTCGGAAATTGCAAAAGTACACCGTCATGTTATGATTGATGCAGAAAAGATAGCCAAAGAACTGGGTACTGCCAAAGCAGCAAATGTAGTTATTCTGGGCGCCGCTTCAGATCATCTGGGGATTTCTTACGAATCGCTTGAAAAAGCCATCCGCAAAATATTTAAAAGAAAAGGTGAAGCTGTTGTTGAGTTAAATATCAATGCACTAAAAGCCGGCAGAGATTTTGCTGAAAAAAACAGCTATTTATAAAACCAAATCATAAGAAAGTATTTTAAGTCTGAAATATTTTTCGGTACTTACTACCAATGAATGATTTAAAAAATTGAAAGCTCTGATTACAATTGTAGTCAGGGCTTTTTAATATTATAAACGAATTAAAAACTCACTCCTGTTTTATTTTTAATTCAAAAAAATCAAAGAAATACAGGCTGTTTTATTATTCAGAGGGGGGTCTTGATGCTAAATGGGGGGTCTTGGCATTAATTATGCCATATTTATCGCTAAGATGGGGGTCTTGGCGTTCTTTTTGGCATTCTGATCAGTAATTATGCCAGTTCAAGTGTTCAGAGTGGCATCCCAACCGACAAGAATGGCATAACTGGCGTTCAGAATGGCATAATCAGTAACAATTTTGCCATAATCAACGTTGCGGATGGGGGTCGGGGCGATAAATGTGTTATAATTGGAGGTATAAGTGAAGTATAATAACGTAATTGATTTTGATTTATTTTTTTCAGACTTTAGAACAATCTTACTTATAGCAATTATTTCATACCTCAATTGAAATTAAATTCAGAGATTTAATTTTTTTCATATCTGCATCTGCTGAAACCAAAGGTACATTTAACCAAAGAGCTGTACTAGCTATGATAGCATCAGGCAATTTTATCTTAATACTTTGCTTCAAATCAATAACTCTATCTTTAATAATTGTATTTATATCATAAATGGTACAATCATTCAGAAAAGATTTAATTATTTTCTTTTCGGCTAAAGTCAATCCGGGCTTACTTAAAAGTTCAAGTTCTGTAATAAAAGAAATAATAATATTTTTCTCATCTAACAACTCTGCTAATTCAATATTTCCATTAAGTAAATAAATAGCAGCATTAGTGTCAATCATTAAATTAATTCCATTCATTACGTAGCTGTTTTTGATATTCTAATCCATCCTCATCCCATTTCAATGCACCACAATATTTTTTGGCATTTAAACTCTTACCAATCTTAATTTTTTTTAAGAATTCGGTAATTTGTTGTTTGGTTGTTTTTTTTGTTATTTCGATTATCATACAATTATTTTTTACAAAAATACTACAAATATTAATTAAAGGTACAGCTTTTTAACTGTTTTATTTCTCAGAAATATCATAATATTAGAAATGCATCTCTAGATCAAATCATGAATTATTAATTATTAAGTCATTTCAGGAAAAGATATCCCTTTAATCTTACGGTATAATTCTACGGCATATAAATCAGTCATTCCCGACACAAAATCCAAAACAGTCTGAACATTTGAATAGGTGTCTTCTGATTGAATCTGATATTGACCTGGCATTAATTTTATAAGCTTTTCGTTATAATGAGATTTATTTTCTTCCAGTACTGCAGGAACAAATTCCTCAAGCAATCCGAAAATAACCTTATAACCTGCAATTTCTTTTTCCAGAACCGTTTGATGGTTGTAAATTTTATCTATTGAAAACCGCTCTATCACTTTTAACTGTTCAACAAACTGAGAATCCAGACTACTTTTAATATCTATGTTGTGCTTGCCGCTGCAAATAGGATACTGTAATTTCCAAAAAGTATCGGAACACTGATTTATCAGATTATTAATTGCCTTTGCCCTTAAAAATGAAATTCTGTCGTTGGCATCAATAATTTTATGGGCTCTATCCTTCACCTTTTGCAAATCGTCGCCCATTAATGGCAAAAACATATCCTCAACTTCATGAGTTGAAAATATTTTTAAACGATGGGCATCTTCCACATCAATAATATTGTAACAAATAT
>CAZYEM010000193.1:0-8085 GCA_964646395.1 uncultured Bacteroides sp. | reverse complement strand
AATTTAAAACCATTAAGAATAGACCATTTTAAAGTCAAATTTCTTTATTCCCTAATTCTAATTCCAAAACAATAATTAGCAGTCCAATTCATTTTTGTTACCAAAACCACATAAGCTTAAAAATCAATAGTATAAACATTTATTTTTGAACTTTATAGTCAGATTCAAAATAGTTTTTTATGTTATTTACTTATTTCAAAAAGCTGAACCAAATATGTTATTGTGATAATTAAATCAATATAAAAAAATGTAATTGATGCTATTTTAGTGAATCTAATAAAACTATTTAGGTTAAGGTTTTATATTTATCATCGGTCTGATTAAACAAAAAATCTTACTTTTGCAAAAAAAACAGGGATGACCGATTTAACGGAAGGAAAAGTAGGGAGTTTGATCTTTAAGTTTGCAATACCTATGTTGCTGGGAAATGTTTTTCAGCAATTATATACAATTGTAAACAGTGTTATTGTTGGTCATGTTTTGGGAAAAACCGCTTTGGCAGCAATCGGAGCTTCATTTCCTATTATTTTTGCACTTATCTCGATGATTATTGGTATTGCAACCGGTTTTACTATCGTAATAGCACAATATTATGGTGCTAAAGACTTCGAAAAAGTCCGTAAAGCAATTGATACTATGTATATTTTTCTTTTCGTTGCTTCCATTTCAATTAGTATTTTAGGAATCATTTTCAGCGAAAACATTCTCAGATTCACCGGTTTACCAGAAGAAGTAATTCCTGAAGCTAAAATTTACTTAAATGTTTACCTTGCAGGAGCCATCTTTCTTTTTGGATTTAACGGAACCAGTTCAGCATTAAGAGGATTAGGCGATTCAAAAACACCACTCTATTTTCTTGTTATTGCCAATATTGTTAATATCTTCCTCGATTTGCTATTTATTGTAGTATTTAAAATGGGAGTGGAGGGAGCAGCTTTAGGAACCATAATTTCGCAAGCAGGTGCTTTTCTAACAATGATTTTTTATCTGAATCGCAAAAATGAACTGGTTAAATTATATGTCCGTAAGTTATTATTCGACAGGGAAATTTTTAATAAAAGCATCAAAATAGGTGTACCAACCGGTTTTCAGCAAACTTTTGTTGCGTTGGGTATGATTGCTTTATATGGTATTGTTAACAAACATGGTACCGATGTAATTGCGGCATATAGTGTTGCCAGCCGTTTAGACTCATTGGCTTCATTGCCTGCTATGAATTTTGGAGCTGCTTTATCTGCTTTTGTTGGACAAAATCTGGGTGCTAACAAACCAGACAGGGTAAAAAGTGGACTTAAAGCCACATTCCTAATGACTTCAGTTATTTCTATCATTGTAACCATTGTTAATGTAGTTTTTGGCAGGTATATCATGGCAATGTTTACAAATGATGTCAATGTAATTAATGTTGGTTATCAATACCTTATTATTGTCAGTTCTTTTTATATCGTATTTTCCACTATGTTTGTAATAGGTGGTGTTATGCGTGGAGCAGGAGATACACTAATACCGATGTTTATAACCTTATTTGCATTATGGGTAGTAAGAATTCCAATGGCATACTTTCTGGCAGATCACATGGGAGTTGTTGGTATTTGGTGGGCTATCCCCATTGGCTGGGCGTTTGGTATGTGTTTTTCATATATCTATTATCTTACAGGAAGATGGAAAACCAAAGTGGTTGTAAAACAAGTTGGTTCAGCATAAATGGTTTTAAACCTTTTTTTGAATTAACGAAAATTATTTCGTTTTCTTAAAAAGTACTTTATGTTCACGTTCCATCTTTTCACAAGCTATCTGAAAAATTAATCTCGGAGATACATCTTTATATATCAATAGAAAAGCTTCGGTTTCTAAAGGATAAATTTCCCATGCTTTTTTCAAAAACCAGCCAACACCTTGATGAACTTCTCTTTCTGTGTCGAACATCAAAGGTTCAATTACATCGAAAAGCTTTTCAACTTTATCAATGTTCTTTATATTCTTTATTAAAGTAACTGGAGCACAACGTCTTTGGAATTTATAGGGTGAATAAATCCATTTTTTGAAATAATCAAAACCAACAATATTTCGTTTAACAAATTTTGGTAATACCATCATTCCCAATGTATCAGCATGCGCCCAATTATAAATACCAATTGTAAAAAGGTTTTCAATCTTTTCAAGTGTATCTGTTGTATAAAAGGAATCTCTGGAATTGATAAGCAATAATACAAAGGAAATTTCTTCGTATTTACCGCTATTAAATAACATAGGTGCCGTTTCAAAGATGGTTGACAACGAAATATGCTTATTTCGGGCAAGTTCTTTAACTTTATCATTTATCTGTGGTTGTGACAATCCATGTGCATCGTATCCTCCTTTGAAGTAACGCGAATACTTTTCAACATTTACAGGATTGCTGTTTGCTAAACAATACAATAAAATATCCTGGTATAACTTATTGCTTTCCATTATTTAAATGTTAAAAAACAAAGCCAACCGAACAATTTACACCCCATGCATAATGTCCCCATAATCTGGAACCAATTACATCTTTTATGTAATTTTCGGAAGTAGCTGAACTATCACCATCTCCTGCAAAATCATAATCAGTGGTTGCTGGCTTGGCAAAGACTGCACCAAGCTGAAAATTAACATCAAAGCTGATGCAATTGAAAAATATTTGTTTTACACCCGATTTAAAATTAAACCCTAAATGAACAGTATTTATTTGATCAAAATCAAAATGCTGACCATTTAAATAATAAGCGTAATTACTGTTAATGCTAGTGGTATCAATATTTACATCACTAAGAAAAACATCAAACCCTGCAGAAAAATAGATCCCTAAAGGTGCTAAATATGAATTTCTGTAAAAAATATAATCTATTCCTAATGCTTTGGTGGAAAAAGTATTAAGTTCTGACATATCTATCATTTCCTCCCCCATAATATTATACCTGCTCTCAAATGAAGTTAAGTGCAATTTAATGGAACTTATTCTGTTTATAACTCTTTCGTATTCCAATGAATAGTGATCATTAAAACTGAAATATCCGTTTTTGCCATTTTTATTTGGCATAGAAAACGAACTTTTCATAAACAAACTTCCACTTATTATATTTTTCTTACCCAGATAACCTGAAACTTGAGAGAAACCATTCGTTGAAACTAAACTAATGATAATAAATAAGGTAATTGTTTTAATTATTTTCATGTGATTTTTTCTATAAAATTAACTCATTAAAAGACATAACCGACTGAACAGTTGACACCCCACAGATAATGTCCCCATAATCTAACTCCAACCTGTTTTCTGATATAACTATCTATTTCATTAATATTAAATGCATAAGAATCATCATCATAATCTGCAGCCAATAAACCCAATTGAAAATTAATATCCATGCTAATACATTTAAAAAATATCTGCTTTATTCCAGATTTAAAATTACCTCCAAAATGAATTGTATTTGAAGAATTTTTATTCAAATCATTCAAATCAAACGGATATAAACTTCTGATTACTGCTGTATCATAATTGACATTACTCATAAAAACATCAAATCCAACTGAAATATATGCGCCCAAAGGAGCAATATAATTTCTTCTGTAAATAACATAATCAGCACCAAAGCCTTTAGTTGAGAATGTATTGATATTATCATAAATATTAATACTATTTCCAAAAAGGTTATACATACTTTCGAAAGTAGTCAAATGAAATTTTATGGAATTTCTTCTGTTTATAACTCTTTCATATTCTATTGAATAGTGATCGTTAAAACTTAAATAACCATTCTCTCCATTTTTATTTGGCATTACAAAAGAGCTCTTTATAAAGAGGTTTGCACTGATAATATTTTTTTTACCAAGAAAACCAGATACCTGAGCCATAACATTTACAGAAAGTAAAGTAAAAAAATATATCAATATTAATGTTTTAAATGTTTTCATCTTAAAGTTAGAATTTAATTATCCTTAGTTTTTATCTGATTAAAGGTATCGTAAACTCTTGAATTCAGAAAAGCTTTACTATCCGACATTTCTATGGTGGAAGTATTGATAAATACTTTTTTTCCTGTTTCCATATCAACAACCAGATTATAATACATGGTTCTGAATGCAGGCCTGAAAAAATACTGCATAGTAAGAGGCCAGGTTACCGGACTTGCAGCACTATAAAGCAAGTATGAAAATACCCTGTTATCAATCTGTGATGCTTTTGCAGAAATAATACCAGTAATATTCAGATATTTAGTGTTATGTTCCGAAATAATACTTTTAATATCCTGAGAAAGAAAAAATATTTTATTTCCTGAAGTTTCCCAGTTTGTAAACTCATCCGTCCAGTCGTTTAGCAATAAATGTTTGTTGTAAAGATCGCTGCCTTTTGTTTTAAAATCATTCGTTACAATAATATCCATTTCTAAACCAACTCTTTTTGCATTGTTTTCCAATAATGCAATATATTCTAACTTACTTTTTTCAGTGTCAAAATATCGCAATTGTTCTTTTTTACGAAAATCGAATTTGATATAAAAAGGATTGTATAATAATACCTTATCTATTCCCAATTTAAATCCACGTCTTTGCAGATAACCAGATGTAATCATTTCTTCATCTGTTTCTTCGGTTTCATTATCAGCTATTAGGTCGTCTTCATCTTCGTCTTCATCTTTATTTTTATACTTACTTTTCTCTGTTTTTTTCACTTTCTTTTTTGCAGCTTTTACAGCTTCTGCATCTTTTACAGCTTTTTCAAAATTGCTGGTAAAAGTCTTATTATCTAATAATCCTGCAAAAATATAAGTATAGAAATCGGCCTCTTTCTGGCTTTTCTTTTTCTTTTCGATATTTCTTATTTTTGATGATTGCTTTTGGATACTATCGTTTTTCTCCTCAACAACCTCTGTTTTTATTATCAGTTGTGATTGATTATTGAAATCCTTGAAACTTGCTTTATGTTTAACAATCAAATCCTTAAACATGTCTTCCTTAATTTCAGTGAGATAATCATCATTGGGATATTTTTGAGATGCTTTAAAAACATATCTGATAGCTAAAGCATTTAATTCGTTCGATTTAATGTTTTTAAAAATAGAACTCACAGCATGAATTTCTCCTTCTGCTTTTTTTAAATTTGGAATTACATCTCCAATACTTCCAAAACTCTTATATTTGGACAAACCATAAAGAGATGCAGCTATTATTTTGTCAATAAACAAGTTATCTGGATAATCCTTTTTCATTATCCAGCCATTGTAAAATGATTGAGAGAAATTCTGTTCAATTACAAAAAGTCTGAGACACTCAAATCGTGCCATATCGCGAATAACTTTAAAATTGTCGTTACCGGAAGGGTTAATGATTCTATTAGTATTGTTTTGTTTTTCAAGCCGTTCCTGTAATGCTTCTCTTCGTTTTTTTAAATTAGGATGTGTTGAGTTTTCATCATCATAATCATCCCGTGCTTTTATTGGATTAATCGCTTCCGGAAGATACTTTTCAGGAAAACTAAACATGCTATCGGTTAGAAAGGTTTTGTCAAAAGCTATTTCATCAAAAGGCAAATATGCATATTGCAGTACATCATAGGTTTCCAATGCCTGATTTAAATCATAATTAGTTTTTAAATAATAATCATTAAATCCTTTTTCATCAGATTCATTTTCCATTTCACGCGAGCGGAAATGTGTTTTATACAAAGCTCCTTTTGATGAGTTGGATTTTAATCCATTATCATCTCTAACTAATTTATCTTTTTCGAGATATAAATCAATATTGTGCTTCTTAATATAATGTATAAGCTCATGTGATAAAATATATGCTAATTGCGATTCACTTCCTGATTGAGCAATAAGTCCCAGGTTAACAAACATAATACCTTTATCTGTAGCAGAGGCATTTACAGTAGGTGTTTTGAGAATATAGATGCGAATATTTTTTCTAAGCTCAGGTTCGTTTATTAGTATTTTATCCATTATTTTATCAACGTATTCGTTGATTGGTGTATTGTAAAGAACAATACCACTCATCAGAATCTGATTGAGGTAATAATTGCTTTCGCGTAGGAATTTTTCCTTAATTTTTCGTTCACTGCGGTTGCTTTTTATTTTATCAAGATTATCTTTCTCAGAGGTATAAGCCTCTGTAAATAAATTACATAAATCATCAGGTATTGTTCCTGAGACTTTTAATGGAAGATAATTGTTTTTGAAATCATTAATCTTAACAAGTGACTGTGAATATGAATAGCCAAGAATTAATAAAAATAAAATTAAGCTTATTGATAATTTTTTCATCTTTTAGAAAATTGATTAATTGTATAATTATAGTGCAAACATACAATTATTATTTAAATGTACAAATTTTGATTAATTCATTATGTAATTTTTAAAATCACAAAAAGTTATATTGGTACTTTGCTATTAGTTATTTGCATGCTTTTGTCGTAATTTTAATTTTTAGTGCTAATAGATTAGTGTAATTTATACTGTTAGTGATGAATAAAAAGTATTTCAATTTGTTTTTTGATTATTTAGGAAATTAAAAAGTTAAAGATTATCAATATTTTATGATTTTATTACTTGGTTGAAATTCATTTATTAATATTCCAAGACGATATTCTTTGAATATTGCTAAAATCGAAAAAAGTCAGTTTATTTAGAACAATAATTTTGGGAATCTGAAAAGTCGCAACATAACAAAAACAATTTTTTTAAACAATCTAAAAACCCTGACTATTATAATAATAGATATTGACTTCTTTTTAAATCCTTTGTTTTAATAATATTAATTTACATTATATTCCAAAAAAAGTACGAACTTTGTAAATATTAAAAACAATAAATTAGGAAAAGTGAGCATAGTTAAATTAAAACAATTTACTGATATTATTACTGATAGTTTATCTAACAATCAATTTGTTAGTTTGGCTATAAAGAATAAAAGAAATAAAACAAGCGAATTAAAAACAATTACGGTCAAACTTATTGAAATTAAGGATGGTATAAAATTATCATTCGTTTACAGATATCCAACCAAAGATATTACCAAAAACTATACTTTTGATGAAAGTATAATAATAATTACACAATTACTAAATAATGATTTTTCCCAGGCAGATTTATTTACATTGGAAAGTGATTATTTCTTAAATATTTCAAATAAAAATGCTATTTCAATTAAGAAAAAAGAAGCTATTATTAAAGAAATTCCTCAACTTTCGCATGATATTGAAAAAAAACGATTAATTTCAACTGCAAATAATATTTATCTAAAGGAACTTGGGATTGTAAATGCAGAATGGCAGCTTAAAAACAGCATGCAGGATAAGTATCGTCAAATCAATAAATATATTGAAATTATTGATGGTGTTTTGCGTAACACTAAATTAAAAGATTCAATAAATGTAGTTGATATGGGTGCAGGAAAAGGCTATCTTACTTTTGCCTTGTATGATTATTTGCAAAATGTTTTAACTAAAACGCCAACTGTTATTGGAATTGAAATTAGAAAAGAATTGGTTGCCAGTTGCAATCTGATAGCTCAAAAAGTCAATTTCATAAATCTAAGTTTCAAAGCCGGAACTATAAAAGATGCAGAATTGCCTGAAACAGACATGTTGATAGCTTTGCATGCATGTGATACGGCAACTGATGATGCTATTTTCAGGGGAATAACATCCGATTCAAAAATTATTATAGTTGCTCCATGTTGCCATAAACAAGTCCGTAAACAAATGAATCCAACGGATGATTTAAGCTTAATCAGCCAGTTTGGTATTTTAAAAGAAAGACAAGCAGAACTATTGACAGATGGAATAAGAGCTTTGTTATTAGAAGCTTATGGTTACAAAACAAAAGTATTTGAATTTATTGCTACTGAACATACTCCCAAAAATGTATTAATAGTTGCAATAAAACAAAAAAATGCAAAAATTCCAGCTATTGAAATTTTACAAAAAATCGGAAATATTAAAAAGATACATGGAATTGGAACTCATTATCTTGAAACGTTATTATCTTAAATAATTATCGATAAAAAATAGTTACGAATTAAAAAAAATCGGAAATAAGAAACATTAAAATAGATAATTGTTAT
>CAZYEM010000192.1:3376-8189 GCA_964646395.1 uncultured Bacteroides sp. | reverse complement strand
CCATGTCATCAAGAGATTACGGTAGAAATAGATGATTGTCATACGATTGCTACCTTAAAAGAAATGATTTGTCTACAAGAACATCTTCAAAATCGATTTACCCTCCATCTTCCTGGAGATAGACAACCCCTCGCCGATTCCACTCCTCTTTCTACCTTATCCTCTCTTCTCTATTTAATTCATGATACCTTGGACATATCGAAAATAATGGCGGGTATCACAAATGCTACACCTATGTATCCACATGGTAAGACCGATAATGCGACTAGCTATATACTGGATGATTCTCTTACGATTGAACAAATCGTGAAAAGACCCACCATCAACGTCTATCCATCCTCTATGTCTCCTTCCAAACCGATCGTTCCTTCTGTACCGAGACCCTCTTTTCGTAAGCCACCTACACAGTATGATGATGACGATGACGATGGTTGTGTCCTTTTATGATCGGCGCCTTGTACATGATCTATGATTCTTTTTCGTTCTTTTACCACCTTGTGAACGTTTTTTCTTAAGAGCCTCATTCTTAAAAGCTTTTTCTACAAGAGCCTCTTTCTTTTCTCGCTCAATAGCCTTAGAACAGTCAGTTGGTTCAGTCGCTTCAAGACAAAGACTTTTAACTTCTTTATCCTCCTCTAATTTTTTTGCTTTATTTAGCAATTCTTTATTCTTTCCTGAATTGATATAACCAAGTTGAATGCTTTCCATTACCTTTTCTTGAATTGGAATTATAGTAGTAGTAAATGACCAACAATTTTGTATAGCTAATGGTATGTCTCCCATTGGTTTGCCTTCAATGACTTCTTTTGGCATTTTTTTAATTTCTTTTGTTGTGATTGCTGATCCATTTAGATTATATTCATCTATATCAAATGGAACTCCATTATATGTTTTAAAGTTTTTATCAAAATAGTGTTTCATAATAATACTATGTGCTACAATATGTACTTTTTCTTCTTGTTCTGGAAATGACTGCTTATACCATTCCATAAATTCCTGAATATTTCCTACATTTGTATATCCTTTTTCTAGTAATGGATCCGTTTTAATAAATATATTACAAAAAGATGGATCATTCACTATTGGTTTATTACTATCTTCAGGAACACGGATTACTGTTCTAACCCATGATTTATAGTTATTTGGATATTGGGGTATTAATAAAATAATATCACCTAAATTATGATATTCTGAATGATTTCTTATTACTTGTAAAAAACTTATAAATTTTGGGATAGATTCAGTTAATGAAAAGGCTCCATTTCCTGCTCCTGGGAGTCCATAATTTCCAGCTTCTTTTAAATGAGGACAAATACGAAGTGTAATTTTGTCTTTATTATTAAATTTATATAATAATATTGCAGTCATCCATGTTCGTACTAAATTAGATACACATACAATAGGTGATTTAAAACGTGGTGTGTCTTTATTTCTATCTGCTAAGCGAATCGTATCTGAAATTCCAATCTTAGCTAATGATGGAATACCATCTGATATAGAGAACCTACTAGGTTTATCAATTTCAATATTAAAACATGATGTAGCATGTCTTGTAAATTGAAATGATAATGCCTTTTTACTTTCAATAGATCCAACATCTTGACTCTTTTGAGTTGCGCTATAATAAATGACTTCTCCCTTATCTTTAGCATCTTCATTTTCTTTACGCCGCATGTTTAATTGCGTTACAAACCATGGTTTGCTCGCCATTCTACTATGTCAATTTAAATAAAGATCCATGCTCATTGGGTTGAACATTTCCGACCTTCTTCGGTTTATTCGTATGTTGAATCGTATATTCGCACTCTTTATAGAATTTTTGACGAATAAACCATCGGCGCTTATGACACTCGTGTGAATCAATGATATCAATGATATGTGGAGCTACTTTTCGTTCTTCAACACGTTGTCGGAAGATACGCCCTGTTGACTGTTCGACTCGCTTTCTCGGCGTCAGAAGAAAGACTGTATTGAGTTTTTTCACAGAGAACGCCTCAGATGCCATTTGATACGTGGCAAGCAAGATCTGGCACTTCTCCGCATTTTCATCCAGAAGACTCTGTTTCATTCCTCCCACATAATATCCATATGGATACTTCTTCTCTTCCTCTAATGCTTTCTCAAACCATTCCAATTGTGAAATGCGATCACTGAGAAGAAGAATGAATCGATGAGGATCCTCCGCATATTCATAGAGATGCTTCAAAATCATACGATTGCGTTCCTCACAATCCGCCACTTGATTTAATAGTTTCGCAGTAACAGGTTCGCCCCTCCAATTCACAGGAACCTCCTGATAAGCAGGATCCTCTGAATCATACCATATCGCTTTCACCACTGCCTCTTTATCGGGCTCCCTCTGTGTCTTTTTATAGACTGCATCTCCCAAATAGTATTCAAAGACGCAGGATAACCCATCTTCACGATCAGGTGTGGCAGAGAGTCCCAACATGTATTTCGTCTGAATTTTGAGTAGCGCTTGGGAGAAATACGCCGCACCTAAATGATGACACTCGTCGAAAATCGTAAATCCATAATCGTCAAAGAATCCGTCTGGAAATTCTTGTCGACAAATCGTCTGAATCATACAAATCGTCACATCATACTGAACCGAATGCTGTTCAGGCGTCGTTTTAATACCTGCCTCCTCCAATCTCTTCAAAAGTTCATCACGCGTACCTCCCAGCTTCAACGACGCATTTCTCGCCATCTGTTTTAATTCCACCACAGTATATTCTTTATTCGATACGGTATGATTTCCCACTTGACATGTGGATCCTTGAAGAATACCAACATGTGCACCATCAATAAATTGTTCGATTTCGGCTTTCCACTGATTCATTAAGAATTCCTTGTCGACCACAATCAAGAAGCGCCGTTTTAATTGAACGGCTAGATGGAGCGCCATAAATGTTTTACCATAACCGCATGGTACACAAATTAATCCGTTCGCACCCTTCTCGATAAAGGTTGTCATAATGTCTCGTTGAAAATCGTGAGGTGGAAAGGTAGTACGAAAGGTAATGGAATCGGAAAGAGGCAGACCTTCTGATACGATACTCGCTTCCGGTTCTCCAAAATGGGTCTTTCCCCAGTGACGTGGAACATAGAATCGTGTTTTAGATTCATAATAAATGGGAAAATTCATATTGCTATTCTGAAATTTATCGAGCACCTTTGGTGACATGGTTAATTGGGAACGAATATCTTGTAGTTGCGTAGGGGTAAGGAATGATTTTTTGATAGCATATCCTTTTGATGTAAGGACACGATTGAGGTCATTAATAGGTGTTTGAGTTGCCATGTTTCTATTCTATTATTATATGAATAGCTTAAGTCAATTTTATGATAGGAAGAAAATAAAATGATTTCAAATGGTAGCTACTAAATAGAGAAATGAATCAGGTAGAAGTAACCTATTTTATTGTGTTTGCCATTATTATTCTATTGTCTCCTTTTTTCCCCACCCACTTGTTACTATTACTAGATAGCATTGTCGCTCGCATTGCTGCCATTTTACTACTGTTATATCTTATTCGCATTGGACCTACGGTAGGTATTATGGGTCTTATGGCATTTTCATTATTGTATTTGGAAAGAAATCGTCGAAAAGTAAAGAACGCTGCGAAAATGATCGACCTTATGGATTTTTCTAAACCCGACCATGCTACAGTAGAGGAAGCAGGTAAGTCGCAGCGCACCGTACCTGTCAATGAATTTGATAAACCCATTCATACCGAAACATCCGCCATTCCACAAGACGATACATGCGATATCACCAACTTTGAACCAGTCGCACCCACGATCAATGAAAAGGGTGTGTTAGCAACTATTTATCCTTTGAATAAGGGTGCTCCAGAATCAGGATCTGCTTCGGATGAATTATTTGAACAATTAGGATTTGGGCATGTCGATGGCGTAGAAACCATGGGCGATTCTTAATTCGTCTGATTTCGTCTGATTTATTATTTTGATATATTACTACATCAAAATAATACATAAAAAGATACATTATACATTACATTTTAATATCAGCATCTGAAAGTGTCTTATCAATAAAATATTTCTTTGCAACGTCCGCATTCCAAATGCGTTTGTCAAGATTGAAACGCTCTTGCCAATCATTCCCCCAGTGGTGATTGAAATAACGTATAAGTGATTTCCTGCTGTAAGCCATATGAGGAACTCCCTCTGTATCTGTAAAATTAACCACGAGTAAGAAGGGAGTGCGTCTTCCATATTGTACGAGCTGTTTCGTGCAATTGGTTCCAAAACAAGGATATTCTTCCAATTCTTTCTGATTCATACAACTGTCTATGTTAAATTGATTATCCTCTTCATTGGGATAAATAATACATGTTGGTTGTGATTCCATACGAGGTCCATTCAGTAATTCATTTAATTCTCCACGAGTACATCCTTTCGCTTTCTTTGAATTATCTTCGAAATAAGAGGGAAGCGATGGATTACAAAATTCAATACTCTGTTTCTTATAATAATTCAAGATATAGTCCACACAATTGGGAATATCGGGTGTTCCTTTACCATTCAGAATACATTGACCACCATTTTTTTGGTATTTTAATAAATGAGTAGGAATATTAAGATTTTGTTCAATGTAACATAATGTATCTCCGTCGGAATTATAATTCATTTTAAATCCACTTGGACAAGCGGATAGGTAATATTTGGGATTTTCAAATAGTTCTACTTTGTCGTTAAAAATATCATAGTAGTATATTACAAATAGTAGTACACTAATACAGATGAATAGAATGTACAGTTCTAACATCTTTCCTATTTATAACTCCTC
>CAZYEM010000192.1:0-3276 GCA_964646395.1 uncultured Bacteroides sp. | reverse complement strand
AAAGGTACACATTTATATTCATTTGTTTTATAATAAGGACATTTTTCAGTGTTAAATAATTTAGATTTAGAAATAATGTGAGGTGGCTTTATAAAGTACTCGACACGATTTCTAAATTCATCATTACAACTGGAAAGTGTCGTTTGACTAATCTCTCCTTTATTAGAGGTACTCTTTGGGATTTTGTTACCATATGAATCAAATTGATAAGATACAAGTGTATTTTCATAATTTCTTATGACAAGTGGAACATAATAAGGTAAGAGAGTCTGTGTAATAGATGGATTCATGCTTCGCATTTGTAATAATAATTGCTGATAAGTGGATGATGTCATACGAATTCCATTAGGAAATATGACAACATATAACTGTCTTGTTGAACTAATTGCGTTTGATGAGTTGACTGTATTAAATGTTGTCGTATACGCAAAAGATGTTTGTGATGTATCTACCGCAGAATTATAAAAGATAGTCTCTAATGATGGACTCAATGAATTGTATGATACTGTATTTTCGCCATCACCACTACGATTAATTGTACCGGATGTAATGGATGTATCCAATGTTGAACTCAAATCCGATGGGACATTATTAAGAGAACACTTTCCAGAATTGAAAGTATAAGAAATACAGTTTGGATCACCACAACATGATTTAACACAATTCATTAAGTTAGAATTGGGAATGCTTTTATATTCACCAGCTGTATAAGTGACTCCCTCTTTTTGTGTATACTTACACTTTGGCATATTAGGATCAATCAATTGAGTAAGATATTCGTTATGATTGGGTGTACCTGAATCATAAATGGGGACACATAATAAAATACCATCCATTTGTTTGATAGAAGTACTGGATGATTTGGGGGAAAAAGAAATCATTAATTCGGCGGAAGGTGGATTTCCTTGACCTGGAAGAAGAAATCGTTTGTTCATCACGGAACAGATTTGAATATCCACTAATCTATACTTATTTCCTCGATAGGTGCAATCATTTGTACTATTATCCGTAGATTCAATAATCTTATTACCTTGAAGGGATGGTGGTGTTGATCTCGGAGCAAAGGAAATAGAAAGTGGATAGTTCTTTACTGTAATTGGATTAAGTTGTTGCTGAACAGGTGACACTGTTAATTCAATAAATCCTGATAATACGTTGGCTGTCCCAGACATCCCTTTGACGAATATCTAGAAAAAAGATAAGTACACTTTTGTACATTATTTACTTCCTGGTAACAATTGTAAATAGGTTCCATCAATATAAGAGACCCGATGATATCCCATACGATAGACCATTGCGGCTGCCATCTCGGCACGTGTATCACCATTGGAATAAATTAAGATCGGGGTATTTTTATTAGAAATATCTAACGGTATTTCTTTTTCTAAAGACCCTAATGAAATAGGGATAGATAATGGAAAATATCCTAATTCAGATCGTTCCTTAGGAGTTCGCACATCGATAATAAGACCAAATCGTTTCATACGCGCCTCTTCCACACTGATACGCAAGGATGGCATTTGATTCACAGTATGACCTGATGGCATATAGAGATAACATAAGACCAAAATAACAATTAGAATCACAATCATAAGACCCTTTCCTTTATGCACCATTTCTAAAGTAATCCTGGAATATATTTAGGACCATCGAATCGATACATCCTCGTAGTACCCTCTTTTCCAACGACCTCAATCTTCACTTTTTCGCCTGATAGGATTTCTTGACATCCTATATCATCCATGCAATCGCGCTTCTGAAATCGGATCGGAATCGGAACAGGATTAAAAGAATCAGTACGCGTATAATAATTCCACCGATCACTGCCTCCTGCTGTTCTACGACCATACAGTGGCCATACCGCACCATCTACATTCACCAGACCCACCGATTGAAAAGACTCAGGAAGTCCCTGTGTCGGAATATTAATAGGAATGGAAGCGATTCCACCTCGTGGCGGATATTCAGCGGGCATCATCCAATCACGTAACGGCTGCGGAGCACGGTCGTATCGTGATTCTCCTCTAGAAATAACGGATGGAGCAGAAGGAGCAGGTGGAATAATAATGGTCGGTGATTTATTAAAAACCGCAAACATCACAAAGAGTAGGGCAACCCCTAGAATGACAGCAATCACCGTCGTAAGATTTCCAGAAAGACATAGGATACCAGGTGGACATTTCATACGACTCGAATGCCTCATCTATTCTAATTAACCTAAAGAATACAAACTTATGTATGAGTAGTTATTTTCATGACAGATATTGATGCTATCTTATATATCAATTTGGCACACCGTGTTGATCGAAAAGAGCATATTTTGAATGAAATTAATAAATTAGGTAAGGATGCATCTTTCATTCATCGTATCGATGCTATTAAATGCGATCCTGGTGCGTTAGGTTGCAGTTTAAGTCACATCAAAGCCTTACAATATGCGTTAGACCATCCTGAATGGAAGACGATACTTGTATTAGAAGATGATTTTACATTTCATTCTGACCAAACTGATAAAATTATAAAAGAAATTGATGAATTATGTCATTATGCTCCATTTGATATATGTCAACTATCATATAATCCAACAGGTATATTTGCAGATACCAATCTTCCACATATCAAAAAAATAGTACGTTCAGGAACAGCTTCCTCCTATCTTATTACAAAAGCATATCTTCCAGTATTGCTTCAGAATTTTATTGAATCGTCAAATGATATGCAAATACGTGGCAGGCATCATGAAAATTGCCTTGATGTTCATTGGTATATTTTACAACACCGTGGTAATTGGTATTGTTCTTCCCCTGCCATTGGATATCAATACGCAAACTACTCTGATAACGAACAATGTTATACAGAATATGGGTGTTAATATATATATTTAATTATTTATGAAATTACATAATAGCATAAATAATTGATATGATTGATGTAGAGATTTATGCCTTATTAAAGAGTGACGCACCTCCACTACTGTTTCCACCAAACATTCCTGAGAAGGTCTGTAGTAGTTCACGTCCATCCGCTAACACAGGACGCATCTGATTCAACATACTCATCAGACCCTTCTGTGTTTCCAATAGCTTCTTCGTGTCATCGGTCATAGAAGAAATGGTTTTTGGATCAAAGTTAGACATGGCTTGCATAATGGTCTTGCCCGCATCCAAATGGGGACCATCCTTGTTTTCCGATGGCATTTCTCCTAATTTAAAGAGACCACCTGTCGCAGATTTAAATTCTTCGGTGGGAATTTTGCTTGACATGTCCTTCTTTGTA
>CAZYEM010000191.1:0-8209 GCA_964646395.1 uncultured Bacteroides sp. | reverse complement strand
GCAGACTGAAAGAAAGGAGAATCTTCGTTAGCAACAAAGTAAATGATAAACTTGTTTTGTTTTAATATGATTTTTTCTATACCGGTTTGTTTTGCCAAACGTCTTAATCTGATAGTGTTTATAAGTTCTTCGGTGGACTCAGGTATTTTCCCGAAACGGTCAACCAATCTGGAACAGAACAAGGCTAGTTCTTCATCTGTTTCCAGATTATCAAGTTCTTTATATAAACTAAGTCTTTCACTTATGTTCTGGATATACCGATCGGGAATCATAATTTCCAGATCAGTTTCTATAGTGCAATCCTTTACAAAATCCTGTGGTTCATCTTTGTGATACAATTCCTTGAAATCACTTTCTTTAAGCTCAGTAATTGCTTCATCCAGAATTTTATGATACATTTCAAAACCGATTTCATTAATAAAACCACTTTGTTCGCCACCTAATATGTCACCGGCACCTCTGATATCCAGATCGCGCATGGCAATATTGAAACCACTACCGATTTCGGCAAATTCCTCAATTGCTTTTAATCGTTTGCGGGCTTCATCTGATAATACTGTCAAAGGTGGTGCCAGCAGATAACAGAATGATTTTTTATTTGAACGACCCACCCTTCCTCTTAGCTGATGCAGATTGCTTAATCCATAAGTATGCGCTTCGTTAATAATAATAGTATTTGCATTCGGAATATCCAAACCGCTTTCGATAATAGTAGTTGCTAACAGTACATCATATTCGCCATCAATAAAGTCAAGCATTATTTTTTCAAGCTTATGTCCGTCCATTTGTCCATGTCCTACAGCAACTTTTAAATCGGGTAGCAAACGTTGCAGCATTCCGGCTATTTCCAAAATTGTTTGGACCCTGTTATGGATAAAGAAAACCTGTCCGCCTCTCGATACTTCAGTTAATACAGCATCTCTCACTATTTCTTCATTAAAGGCATGTAGTTCGGTATGAACCGGATAACGGTTAGGTGGAGGTGTATTGATAATTGATAAATCCCTGGCACCCATCAGCGAAAATTGTAAAGTTCGCGGAATAGGAGTGGCTGTTAACGTAAGTGTATCCACATCTACTTTTATTTGCTTCAGCTTTTCTTTAATGGCAACTCCAAATTTTTGTTCTTCGTCAATTACCAGCAATCCCAGATCTTTAAATTTAACATCCTTACTAACTAATCTGTGAGTACCTATCAGTATATCTATTTTACCTTTTTCCAGATCATTTAATATCAATGTTTTTTGTGCTGTTGATTTAAAACGGTTAATATATTCAATATTGCAAGGAAAATCAGATAATCTCTCGCTAAATGTTTTGAAATGCTGTAAAGCTAAAATTGTTGTAGGTACCAGAACTGCAACCTGTTTATTGTCGCTCACAGCTTTAAATGCTGCTCTGATGGCAATTTCTGTTTTTCCAAAACCCACATCTCCACATACCAATCGATCCATAGGTGAATCTGATTCCATATCACGTTTTACGTCTTGTGTAGCTTTAAGCTGATCTGGAGTATCTTCATAAATAAAGGAAGCTTCCAGTTCATTCTGCATATAGGAATCTGCTTGATAAGCAAACCCTTTGGCCGCTTTACGTTCAGCATATAGTTTGATAAGTTCTTTGGCAATATCTTTAACTTTTTGCTTGGTTTTGTTTTTCAGATTTTGCCATGCAGGCGAACCCAAGCGGTTTAGTGAAGGAGAAGCACCCTCTTTTCCCGAATATCTCGAAATCTTGTGAAGCGAATGTATGCTTACATATAGAATGTCCTGATCTTTATATACTAAACGTATGGCTTCCTGTTCCCTGCCATTGTTATTTATTTTCTCAAGTCCACCATATCTTCCAATTCCATGATCGGTATGAGTAACAAAATCTCCCGGTTTTAACTCATATATTTCTCTAAGTGTAAGAGCTTCTTTGTTTTCCGATTGTTTATTGATTGTATATTTATGATACCTTTCAAAAAGCTGATGATCGGTATAACAACAGATTTTATGATCATGATCAATGTAACCTTCATTAATTGAGCAGTTTAAATGAATAAAAGATACGTTTTGTTTATCTGTATTTATTTCCTTGAAAATCTTTTCGAGTCGCTCAATTTGTTTCAGATTTTCAGTAGCTATAAAATTGTAATAATTATTTTCCTTATTGTTTATCAGATTTTCGAGCAGCAGATCAAATTTTTTATTGAAAACCGGTTGATGTGAAGTATTGAAAACAAATTCTTCACTATGTTTTAATGAAGTCTGACTCCCGATTTCAATAATCTTATATTCAATAATTTCCTTATGAAATTCGCTTGAATTCAGATATAATTCTTTTGGTTTTAAATGACCGGTATCAACTTCAATTTCTGTATAGGCTTTTTCTGCTTTTTCAAATTCCAGATTTATTCTTTCAGAAGCAAATTCCAGATTTTCAATCCAGATAACTGCATTTTCCGGAATAAAATGGAAAAAACTTTCTCTGAGTTCGGTAAATCTTTGCAGTTGAATATTAGGAAGAATAGTAATATGATTGAGTTGCTGTTTGGAAAGTTGATTTACAGGATCGAAAGTTCGGATGGATTCCACTTCATCACCAAAAAATTCGATACGGTAAGGATAATCATTTGAAAAAGAAAAAACATCAACAATACCCCCACGAATTGCAAATTGTCCGGCATCAACTACAAAATCAACTCTTTCAAATTCATATTCAATCAGAATATCCGTAATAAAATCATGGTTAACATTTTCTCCTTTTTGTAATTTCAGTGTATTTTTAAGAAGACTTTTTTTAGTTATTACCTTTTCACAAAGTGCTTCGGGATACGTAACAATTACTGTATTTTTCTGCGAATCAGACAATCTGTTCAAAACTTCTGAACGAAGCAGTATATTTGCATTCTCAACAGTTTCTGTTTGATAGGGGCGTTTATAGGAAGTTGGGAAAAACAAAATGTTTTTATTATTATAATCAAAATTTGCTTCACCTGCCAAATTCTCAAGATCATTATAAAAGTAAGCAGCACTTTCCTTATTTTCGATAATGAAAATATGATTAAGAGAATGTTGTTTAATAACAGTACTTGCAGTTATCGAAAGAGATGAACCGCTCAATCCTTTGATATTGCAATGCAATTTGTGAGCGGAGCCAACAAAAGCAGCTAAGCCGGAAACGATTTTGCTTCCAGCGAATAATTTAAGGAATTCTAATGTTTGCAATGTTTATTGCTTTTTAAATTTTGTGCAAATTTAATGATTTTGTTAAGAATATAAAGCAATGATTTCCTTTTTGAGAAGAAAGGCTTATTTCATTTAGTTGAAAAAGAAAAGGAAAACAGGTTACAGATTTGTAATCTTTTCGTAAATATTTTTTCCTGTTTTAATATCGATGCCGTGAAGTTCGATAAACTCAACATTAGTGTACATTTTCGGTTTTGCTGTTACAAAAATTCTGGTAAGTCTGGCATCAGTTCCATTTATTTTAAGCAATGCGATTGAATTTCCTTTTGAATCAATGCTAACTAAAATTTTTCTTTTATCAAAAGCTTTTAAAATAATATAAATATTTCCGGTATTTGTTTTTTCAAAGCTAAAGCCATAAGCCATCCTGCGTTGAATATAATTTAATTCAGATCTTTTTCCATCAATAGCATAATCTATCCAGTATGCATCTATTGGATTATCCGTGTTTATTTTTCCGTTTTGCAGTATATTTGCATCATAGCATACTGTATTTTTATTCATATTTCGTTCAATAACGAACAGTCTTTGATTATGTTTTTTTGTTGCTGGATTATTGCCTGGTTTCTCAGTTTCAAGTACTAATTTCCCATTAGTTATAGAAAAACCAAGCATAATAAATAAAAGAAAATTCTTCATATAAAAAAATCGAATAAACGGCAAAATTAATAAAAAAGAAGTGTTTATGAGTTTAATAACGGCATGAAATTTGTTAAATCTTGATAAAATCTTATAGTAAAGGGTAAAAATTTATCCAATTAATAAAAAGAATGTATCTTTGTAAGTTAAATAAAAAAAACAATTTGATAGTATTATCAATTAAAACAATTTATATGCGTTTAAATATCAGATATATAAGTTTAATTTTACTAATGATTTTTGTAACTTATGCAAATTCATTAAAAGCTCAACCCAAAAAAACTGTAAAAATTGGATGTATTGGTTTTTATAATGTTGAAAATCTTTTTGATACAATCAATCAGGAAGATGTTAATGATGAAGAGTTTACCCCTGAGGGAGCTAATAAGTGGAATGGCGAACGCTATAAGATAAAGTTAAAAAACATGGCAGAAGTTATATCTCAGATAGGGGATGAACTTGTAAAAAGTGGTCCATCTATTGTGGGATTCTCAGAAGTTGAAAACAGGAGTGTTTTGCAGGATTTAATAAATGAACCAGCATTAAAACCAATGGATTTTGGAATTGTACATTACGATTCCCCAGAAAGACGAGGTGTAGATGTAGCTTTAATTTATCAAAAGTCACATTTTACCGTAACTAATAGTTATGCTGTTAATTTAACTATGCCAAAAGATACGGGTTTCAAATCACGTGATCAGCTGGTAGTATCTGGATTGTATGATGGTGAATTAATCCATGTTATTGTAAATCACTGGCCATCCCGTAGAGGTGGAGAAAAAAGAAGTGAGCATTTAAGAATAAGAGCAGCACAGGTTTGCCGTTCTATTGCGGATTCAATTATGCAACGTGAACCAAATGCTAAAATATTTATAATGGGCGACTTAAATGATGATCCTACAAATATTAGTATTTATAAACATCTTAAAGCAAAAAAAACGGTTGAAGAAATGCAAGCAGGTGATTTATACAATCCTATGTATAAATTATTTAAGGATGGCGTTGGTTCTTTAGCATATCGTGATTCATGGAATCTGTTCGATCAGATTATCATTTCTTATCCATTAACTCAAAAAGATTTAGATACTTACAAAGTATTAAAGGCTAAAGTCTTTAATAAACCATTTTTAACTCAAAAAGAAGGACAATTTGCCGGATATCCTTGGCGTACTTATGTAGGTACCACATTTTCGGGTGGTTATAGCGATCATTTCCCTGTTTATGTGTTTCTGGTAAAACAAAAATAGATTTTAACTTACTTTAAGTAAACAAAAACCTAAAAAAACACTTTATTTATTTTGTAATCGTTAGATAATAAAAAAAGAATTTGAAGAATATTATTAATATTTAAACTGTAAACTTGTGTCAGACAGCATTGTAATTATACCAACATATAACGAAATAGAGAACATTGAGAAAATAATACGAAAAGTATTTTCTCTTAAGCAATCATTTGATGTTTTGATAGTTGAAGACAATTCGCCTGATGGAACAGCAAATGTTGTTAAAAAGCTTATGCTTGAATTTCCAAATCAGTTGTTTATTGAAGAACGTAAAGGAAAGTTAGGATTGGGAACTGCTTATATTCATGGATTTAAATGGGCTTTAAACCGGAATTATTCCTTTGTTTTCGAAATGGATGCTGACTTCTCCCACAATCCTGATGATTTATCCAAATTGTATGATGCATGTGCAAATAAGGGAGGTGATGTTGCTATTGGTTCCCGTTATATTAAAGGTGTTAATGTAGTAAATTGGCCAATGGGGCGTGTGTTAATGTCTTATTTTGCTTCTATTTATGTTAGGTTTATTACAAGGATGGAGATAATGGATACCACTGCCGGATTTAAATGTTATCGTCAGGAAGTACTCAGGGCTATTGAATTGGATAAAATTCGTTTTATGGGTTATGCATTCCAGATAGAAATGAAATTTACTGCCTGGAAATTGGGATTTAATGTAGTAGAAGTTCCTATAATATTTACCGATAGAACCGAAGGTACATCTAAAATGAGTAAACGTATTTTCAAGGAAGCCTTTTTTGGAGTATTAAGTATGAAAATGAATAGCTGGTTTAAAAAATATAAAAGATTGGCATAAAATTTCTGTTTGATTCTGAATGAGCAATCAATATCTGTAATAATTATATTTCAATGGGAAAACATATCATTGCAAACGCATCTGTAATTAATGAAAATAGAATTTTTACAGCTTCTGTTATCGTTGATGGTGAATTTATTATCGACATAATAACTGGAAAGCAAGACCTTTCTGATTTACAGAAAAATAATCCTGACTTTACACTAATAAATACTGAAGGTAAATACCTGATTCCAGGAGTTATTGATGATCAGGTGCATTTTCGCGAACCCGGATTAACAGTAAAGGGGGATATTTATACAGAAAGTAAAGCTGCGGTTGCCGGAGGTATAACTTCTTTTATGGAAATGCCTAACACAAATCCACAAACACTTACTCAGGAATTGCTGGAAGAAAAATATATTTTAGCTGCCCAAAAATCGTTGGCAAACTTTTCTTTTTATATGGGTGCCTCTAATGATAACCTAGAGGAAATTCTTAAAACCAATCCTGAAAATGTTTGTGGTGTTAAAGTATTTATGGGTGCTTCTACTGGTAATATGTTAGTTGATAGTGAAGAAACACTCGAGAGTATTTTTTCAGAATCAAAAATGCTCATTGCAGTACATTGCGAAGATGAAAAGATAATTAAGGAGAATCTGAAAAATTTTCACGAAAAATTTGGTGATGATATTCCGATTACAGCTCATCCTCAAATCAGAAGCAGAGAAGCTTGTTATAAATCATCTTCCTATGCAGTTGAATTAGCAAAAAAACACAATACCCGTTTACATGTCTTGCATTTATCTACAAAAGAAGAAGTTGACTTATTCGATAACACAATTCCTCTTTCCGAGAAAAACATAACAGCCGAAGTTTGTGTTCATCATCTTTGGTTCACCGAGGCTGACTATCAGCAAAAGGGAACTTTAATTAAATGGAATCCAGCAATTAAGGAAAGCAAAGATAGAGATGCATTATTAGATGCCATAATAACGGATAAACTTGATATTATAGCAACAGATCATGCACCTCATACTTCTTCAGAAAAGCAGCAAATTTATATGAAAGCTCCATCCGGAGGTCCTTTGGTTCAGCATTCATTAAATGCAATGTTTGAACTGGCAGGAAATAAAAAAATTACATTTACGAAGGTTATAGAAAAAATGTGTCACAACCCTGCAATCCTTTTCCGTATAAATAAACGTGGTTTTATCAGAAAAGGGTATTATGCTGATTTGACCATTATTGATCCAGCAATAAGCTGGATTGTAAATAAAGAGAATATTTTATACAAATGCGGATGGTCTCCTTTTGAAAACCAAACTTTTAACACAAAAGTTACTCATACTTTTATAAATGGAGAATTGGTTTATGACAATGGAATTTTCAACGAGGAAATTAAAGGGAAACGTTTAACGTTTAACAGATAAATAGATGATTAAAAATATATTAATATTAATGTGTTGTTTGATGCTATTTTCTTGTGGCAAAAAAAAAGAAGCTAAAGTAAAAAAGGCAGATATTATTAGTCGCAATAAAATGATAAATGTATTGGTAGATTGTTATTTGGTTGAAGGTGCTTTACTTGCCAATCAGCAGGAAGGAATTTATTTAAAAGAATATTCGAAGTTTTATTATGATAATATTTTCAAAAAACATAAAGTTACCAGAAATCAGATTTTTGATAGTATGGAATATTATTGCTTCAATATAAAGGAATTATCTAAAATGCAAATAGAAATACATAATCAACTTATTGCTTTACAACAGAAAAATGAATAACAGAATTGCTGACATTGCATTTTTCGTTAAAAATTAAAGTTAATACGCTATAAAAATATAATATTTTTTCCTAATTGTAAATACATTTTTTTAAAACCCTTAAAATGTTAATGAGATGTTTTTTAACATCATGTTAGTAATTAGCATTTTAAGTATTCTTAATTTTGTGTACATTTATTTATTTTATATGTTTAAAAAAATCGTACTTCTTGTTTTTCTTTCTATCGTATTGCAAATGGCTGTTAATGCTGCACCTGGAGATACAATTACCGTTCAGACATTTGATTTTAGCTGGCCTCGACCAACTGGTTTAAATCCCAGAGAAGGTGTTTTTGTCTTTCCGTCTTTCGCTGGGAAAAGGTTTGAAAAAGTGCTGATGTATTATAAGTTAAAATGCGACCCAGGTCAGAATCCTCAATGTGGAGAATGGGATTATCTCAGTTATACCCATCTTTTTGAACATACCAAAAAGT
>CAZYEM010000190.1:4100-8289 GCA_964646395.1 uncultured Bacteroides sp. | reverse complement strand
TTCACCTGGGTGTTTTTTTTCCAGGTCGTTCATTATTTTTTCTAAGTTCATTTTTATTTGTTTAAATTGTTTATACCAACTTGTTTAAAAAATAACAATGTTAATTAAATAACAATGCAAAATTACAATTATTTTTTTGACTCAAACAAGTTTTTGTCAATTATTTTTCAAAATTAGAAAAAATTCTTTTACGTGAAATACTTAATATGATTTTTTTTTTATATTTCTTTATCGTCTATTGATTCTAAGCATTTTAAAACAACACCTTTATTTTTCTTTCCATCTATTTTTATTATTAATGGCTTTGAAAACCTAACATGCCTGATAAATTCATCTTCATAATATGGATTTATTAAAGATAAATATTCCAAATCATAAAAACCATCATTAATAAATGGATTTATTGTAAAATAACCAACTCTAAATGAAGTAAGATTCTGGAAAAAATGAGTACCCTGCGAAGGATCTATTCTGTAATTTTTTAATCCCGACTCAACTATTAAACGCGCTGCAGAAATCTGAGGCCATTTAACTGGAATGCCTAACCATGGATCACTTGAACCCCATCTGCCGGGACCAACCAAAATATATTGTTTTTCTTCTTTTATAAATTTATCGTTTAATCGGCCGATATCTTCTACCATTTCATGACTTTTTGAAGGGTCAAAAGATTCGGGTTTAATATATACAATATCAAAAATATCTTCAATTATTCCGTTTCCAAGTGCTGAGTTGCAAATAATTATTGCTTCTTCTTTAGTAATTTCATCCAGATTTTCTTTAATAGTTTGATCGTTATCTACAATTGGTCTTATCTGCAACAGATTAAAAATATATGGAGCGTTTCCGGGAACATCCAAATCAACAGCAAATTCAATTTCTACTGGCTTATTCATTTCTCTTTGAGCTATTTCCAACACATCTTTTAATATGTCAGCTAAAGGAAAAGAGTTGTAGTTTAATATATTGGAAAAAGTAATTAGTTTTTTTCCATCATGCTGAATACCATTTCTAATTATATTACTTTGATAATCATAAGTCGAAGCAATCATTTTTATTGAATTGTCCTTTTCTGCTTCTTTAATTGGTAATTTTAAAATATTAATTCCGTCATCAACACAAGCTTTAAAGCTATCTTTATTTAAATCAAGAGCATAAAAATGTTTTTGAGATTCTCTTAATGACATTTCTGTTGATGATAATTGTAAAACTTTCTGAGGATAATGTGGGGAAAATCTCAGAGTATTGCCACCATCAACTATATATTTGCCTAATCCCAATGCAATATTTACGATTCCATCTTCAGGTTTTTCGGGAGCAATCGGATAAAAATTTATTGAACGTGCTACACCTGAAATAACCGGATAAAATCGATCATTATAAGGTTGACCACAAACTTCCTGCATAACAATTCCCATTTTTTCTTCGTCAATAACATTCTTTGTAGCAGTCATATACGATTTACTATCCTTAAAATATACCGAAGCATATACACTTTTTATAGCAATACTTAATTTCTCAATCATTATTCTTTCATCATCTAAATGAGGAATCATATAAGTAGAATATATTCCTGCGAAAGGTTGATAATGAGAATCTTCTAATAAACTTGAAGATCTGATAGCAATTGGTTTTTTTACAACACAAATAAATGCATATAAATCTTCGTGAATTCTGAATGGTAAACGTGCTCTAACAAAATTCTGCAAAATTTCTTCGTTTGAACTTTCTGATAAAGCAATCTTATATAAATCGTTTTCCTCCATGAATTCGTCAAATACATCAGTTCCAAGTACAACTGTTCGTGGTATTGTTATAACAACATCGTCATATTTATCAACCATTCTATTGCGTTTCAGCAAAGAATCAATAAATGCCAGACCACGTGCTTTTCCTCCAATTGATCCACTCCCAATTCTTGTAAATATTAAATATTCATCAAAGTTATCTCTGTAAAAATCAGCAATTACACCTCTTCCTTTATTCGTTCTATATCTTGCTATTGCATCAAAAATATATCTCCTGATCTCATCTAGGTCATTGAAATCCTCAAATTTTAGAATTTTAAACATTTCTGCTATGGGAAAAATTGCTCTCGCATTTAACCATTTGGAAAAGTGATTATTGTTGATATGAAAGAAAAAAGAGTCATCTGGAATATCAAAGATTCTATCCTGGAGATTTTTAAGATCACTAACCCTCATTATTTCTTCTTTAGAAAAAGGATTTCTGAAAACAAAATCTCCAAATGAAAAATTTTCAAGTATAAAATTCTTTAATTCATGTGAATATGTTTTTGAATTTTTATCAATAAATCCAACATTTAATTCTGTAGCTTTTGAGCGATTTTCAGATTCAGATGATTGTAATAAAATCGGTAAATCTTTATCTTCATTTCTAACTATTTCACAAAACCTAATTCCTGCATTTTTATTCATAACGCCATAGGTTTTAAAGCTAATATCGGAAATAATCCCTAATAGATTTTTGTTGTATTTTTCATATAAAGCAATTGCTTCTTCGTAATTTGTAGCCATCAAAATTTTGGGACGACCTCTCATCCTAAGCATTTTTTGATGTTCATTTAATCCTTCAGTCATAAACTTAAGTGATTGTTTGAAAATCAATTTATAAAGATTAGGTAAATAGCTTGAATACAGCCGAATGGAGTCTTCTACTAAAAGTAAACACTGTACGCCAACTTCATTTACATCATGATCAACATTCATTGTATCTTCAATCAATTTAATGATAGCCAACATTATATCAGCATTTCCAAGCCAGCTGAAAACATAATCAATGGAACTCATATCTCCTGAATCCAATTTCATAGAAACTTCACGTGAAAAGGGAGTTAAAACAACAATTGGTTTGGTTGGATATTTTGTTTTAATTTGTTTAGCAAATTCAAAAACATCAGTATCACCTAAATCTAACATTGTTATTATCAGATCAATCTGGTCTTCTCTTAATATTTTAAAAGCTTCATCTGCAGATGAAACTTGAATAAAATGTGGAGGATATCTTAAATTTAAAGATACATACTCGTTAAATATTTGCTCTTCAATGCGTCCATCTCCTTCCAAAGTAAAAGCATCATATTTGCTGCATATTAACAATACTTTACTTATTCGTTTGGTCATCAAGTTATCAAACGAGGTTTCTGTAAAATAAAATTTCTTAATATCCTTTACTTTTTTCCCTCTTTGCTGCATAAATATTATTTGTTTTTTTGATAGTTGATATGTTATTGATAATATGTATTTACTGATTTTTTAAGCTATGAATATTTGATTGTTTGTAAACTGAAAATAGTTATTCTTTACTTATTACAGCCATTCGTTTTTTCCCATCCATTTTCACAACTAATGGTTTATTATATCTGATATGTTTGAAAAAAACTGTTTGATTTATTAGTTTTTCTCTTTCCAAAGCTTGCCAATTTATGTAGCTATCATTAAGCTCTTGTTGCACAGAAAAATATCCAACATTTAATGAAGTAACATTATGGAAAAAATGTGAACCAGAAGATGCATCTAACGGAAAATCTTCAAGGCTTGTTTCTACAATTACTTTAGCATTAGATATTTGAGTCCAATTAACAGGAATCCCAATCCATTTATCACGGGTTCCCCATCTGCCAGGCCCAATTAATATATATTTTCTATTCTCTTTAATCATTAAATTATTAAGCATTTCTATTTCATTTGCCATTTCGCAAGTTCTGGATTTATCAAAAATACTGATGTCTGCATAAATTACATCTGTAATGGTATCAATCAATCCATTTCCCATACCTTTATCAGAAAACAAAATAACTTCGCTTTTGTTAATTTTCGATTCATCAATTGTATAATCTTCCGCATTTCCTATTAATGGTTTTATTTGAAGCAGATAAAACGATGCTTTTCCTTTATCATCTTTATTTAAATCTATAGCAAATTCAATTTCTACAGGCGAGCCCAATGCTTCTTTTACAACATCCAAAACCAATTCGATAGTATCTGGTAAAGGAATGTAATTATATTTCAATATATTGGCGAAATTAATAATTCTTGGACCAGCATAACTTAAACCTGGTACAATTCGATTATTATCAATGTCATATACTGAGGCACAATGTCTTATTGTACCATGTTTTTCGGCAATATCTATATCAAGTTTTACCAAACCTGCATCTTCACCATCT
>CAZYEM010000190.1:0-4090 GCA_964646395.1 uncultured Bacteroides sp. | reverse complement strand
CATCTAATAAATTTAATGGTTGTGGTTGTAAATCAACAGCATAAAAACCAACCTGAGAACTTTTATATTGATCTTTAGGTGAATTAATTTCAACATTTGGATATTTGGGAGAAAAACGATAAGCTTTCTCACCTTCAACTACATAAGTTCCTAACCCAACAGCCATTACTGCAAAACCTTCTTCTGGCTTCATGTGAGAAAACGGATAGAAATTATAGGATTGGGCAACCCCACTTATATGTGGATAATAATATTCATCATAATTATTTCCAACAACTTCCTGAATAACAACTGCCATCTTCTCTTCTTCAATTTTATAATTAATTGCTTCGACATAACCTCTTGCAATTTTTGAATAAACGGATGCATAAACCAACTTAATAGCTTCCATTACCTGAATCAATCTTACTTCTGGTTCAGGATGATTGTTTGGAATAATATAAGTTTCGAAAATTCCTGCAAATGGCTGCATAAGAGAATCTTCAAATAAACCAGAAGAACGAACTGCTAATGGTTTTGTAAGTTTTTTTAGCAGAAACCTTAATTTTCTTATCAAAGTATCAGTTAGTTTAGACTCAATAAACACTTTACGAATGTTGGAATAATCCCTTTCTGAAATTACAAAATCATAAAGTTTATTTCTATCAATAAAATAATCAAATTCATCAGTACCAATAATAAAAGTAATTGGAGTTTTAATATTAATATTTGGTAATAATTGAGAGAAATCAAAATTATAAATCAAAGTATTAACAAATGCCAAGCCTCTGCCTTTTCCACCCAAAGAGCCTGATGACAAAGTAATTATACTACTTTCATCAATAGTTTCTGTTTCTTCAAAACTTATTACTTTTCCTTTGTTTTTTTCATTTCTGTGTTTTTGAATTGATTTCAATAAAAACTCTCTTAATTCCTGTGCATTTTTAAAATCTGTTGTTTTCAGTGGATTTATTTTTTTTGCAATTTGAATTTCACCTCTTGCCATTAACCATAATGAAAAGTGATTACGTTTCCCATGATAAATTAATGATTCGTCAGGTATTGTTTTTAAATGTTTTTCAAATTCTTTTAATGAACTGGCAATTGCAATATCTCTTCCTGCAGCATCTTTATAAATAAAATTTCCAAATCCAAGATAATGACTAATAAAACTCTTAATATCCTGCGATAACGTATTGGAATTCTTATCAATAAACGTTACTTTCAAATCATAAGCCAAGAGTGCATTTTCTGGATCTGAAGATTGAATAATTGTAGGTAAATCCTTGCAATTATTTCTAATATATCTAACAAGATTATATCCTGCATTTTCATCCAGTACATTATTCCTAAAAAACTTCATATCAGTAATTAAGCATAATAAATAATCCCTGTATTTATGAAAAATATCGATAGCTTCCTCATAAGACTGAACAAGCAGTATCTTAGGTCGGGCTCTTAATCTTAATACTTTATACAATTCATCATTACTTACATCTTCAATCAAGCGCTTGGTTTGCTCTAATACACTGGAATATAGCATTGGCAAATATCTTGAATAATATTTAGCTGAATCTTCAACCAATAAAATTACATTAACCAACCCGATTTTAGTGTCATTTTCTACATTTACCATATCTTCCAGATACTTTACCATAGCAAAAAATACCCTGGAATCACCATTCCAAATAAATACCTTATCAATTAATTTTAATATTTTTTCATCATTTTGATAAGCTACTATATCGCTATTATTATTCAGCAACAAAAAAATAGGTATATATGGAAAATTTTTCTTAATACTATGACTTATTTCCAAAGGAACATTTTTGTCAACGCCCATCATAATGATAATCAGATCATAATGTTTTTGTTTTAATTGTGATAAAGCTTCTTCATAAGAAGAAACTCCAGTTACTCTTGGAATAGAAGTTAGGTTTAACTGATAGTATTCACCAAGAATATGTTCAGAAAAGCGACCTTCCTTTTCAATATTATAAGCATCATAAAGATTTGCAACAAGCAGTATTTCATTTACTTTAAATGGCATCAGATCATGAAAAACATCTCTATCGTAGTTTTGTTTATTTAAGAATCGGTGTAATAGCTGACGACTTGTAACTTTATGAAGATCTTCATCTTCCATATCATTGGTTGAAGAGTCTTTTAAAATTGCTTTAGCTTTTAAACTATTTAAATAATTGACAAGTATTGTTGATAAATTGTCAATCAGATGTCGTTCTTCTTTTAAAAAGGGACCTTCGTCAAAATCATTAAATTTCTTTAAATAATAAACTTCTATAGAACCTTTAATATTATCAATAGTTTCAAAATTTTGTTTTTGAATCCAAGGTGTTTCAATAAAATCAGAAGTTTTAAATTCCTTTTTATCAAAAATGATTCGAGCAACTGTTGAATCAGGATACTGCCATGCTTTAGGAAGAATCATACATATTTGCTGTAATGTTTCTTCTATTGGTTTCCCTTCTTTTAGTATCTTTGTTGTTTGATTTATAGCGGATAATTCCTTTAATCTTTCTCTGTTTTCAAAAATCAGATTTTTTAAATCCTGACTAATATCCAAATTAGGTTGAAAATTAGAATCATAATCAGTTATTTCGGATGAACTATTATTTTGTTCAATTTCAATTGTAAAGTCAAATCCAATTCTTTTTAATTTATAATATGCAAATCCTTCTTTTTCTAATATAGGTGAGAAAACTCCATTTAATGTTGCAAATGACTGATCATTTTTCAGAAACCGGATTTCAGATTGCAATGTTTCTCCTTCTCTTAGAGCTTCCCATTTTGTTCGGAATTTATCTGATTTATATACATTTTTCTCAAGAATTGAGCTAATATGTTTCCCTTTAAGTTCATTTGGTTGATAACCTAGTATTTTGCATAAATCAGTATGAACTTTTTCGATAATTCCATCTAAATTAAATTCAATTAAAGCCATGATTTTTTTTTGTTAAAATTAAATCAATTTTTGTATAATTAGTATTTTTTTTGTAATAATATTTATGAAATTAAGTTTTTTACTTATATGAAAGTGTAAAATTTAAGTGATATACTTATAATGATTTAAGCTATTTGCGTAATTTACTTAAAATCAGTAATTTTTATTGCCATGGTGCAAATATTTTTTATAACATTGTACCACTAATTAAACAATTTTTATTAATAATAAAAAATAAGAAAAAATTATGTCAAACAATGCTTTAACACAAAAAATTGATCAATTTATGGCAAAAGTAATTGCCAAAAATCCAAGTGAAGTTGAATTTCACCAAGCTGTGAGAGAAGTTGTGGAAACTCTATTTCCATTTATCGAAGAAAATCCAAAGTATAATGGAATTCTTGAAAGAATGGTTGAACCAGAAAGAGTTATCTTATTCAGAATTCCATGGTTGGATGATAAAGGTGTATTTCAGGTAAACAGAGGTTTTAGAATTGAAATGAATAGTGCTATTGGACCGTATAAAGGCGGTTTGCGTTTCCACCCAACAGTAAATTTGGGTATTCTTAAATTTCTGGCTTTTGAGCAGATTTTCAAAAACAGTTTAACAACACTTCCTATGGGTGGTGGTAAAGGTGGTTCTGATTTTGATCCTAAAGGGAAATCAGATAATGAAGTTATGAAATTTTGCCAAAGCTTTATGCTTGAACTTCAAAGACATATTGGACCAGATACTGATGTGCCTGCGGGAGATATTGGTGTAGGAGGTCGCGAAATTGGATTTATGTTTGGACAATATAAAAGAATAAGAAATGAATTTACCGGAGTATTAACAGGAAAAGGCTTGGAATGGGGTGGAAGTTTGATACGTCCTGAAGCTACTGGTTACGGTCAGGTTTATTTTGCCAAGGAAATGCTTTCAACAAAAGGCGATAGCTTTAAAGGAAAAGTAGTTGTTGTTTCTGGTTCAGGAAACGTAGCACAATATGCAACTCAAAAAGCAACCGAATTTGGAGGAAAAGTTGTAACAATGTCTGATTCCAATGGTTATATTTACGATCCGGCAGGTATAGATGCAGAAAAGCTTGCTTATGTTATGGAATTGAAAAACATAAAACGTGGACGTATTTCTGATTATGCAAAAAAATA
>CAZYEM010000189.1:0-8338 GCA_964646395.1 uncultured Bacteroides sp. | reverse complement strand
TTTGAACTAATATTTTTGCAACATAACCACGACCTTTATCCAAAGCTGATTCAATAACAGTTCCTGATGCTTTTTTATTTGGATTTGATTTCAAATCAAGCAATTCAGCTTCAAGCAATACTTTTTCAAGTAATAAATCAACATTAATACCTTTTTTAGCAGAAATTTCCTGACTTTGATATTTTCCACCCCAGTCTTCAACAAGAATATTCATCTGAGCTAATTCTTCCTTTATTTTTTCGGGATTTGCATTGTCTTTATCTATTTTGTTAATTGCAAAAACAATAGGAACGCCTGCAGCTTGTGCATGATTAATAGCTTCAATGGTTTGAGGCATTATTTTATCATCACAGGCAACAACAATAATTACAACATCAGTTATTTTAGCTCCACGGGCACGCATAGCAGTAAATGCCTCATGTCCGGGTGTATCGAGGAAAGTAATTCTCTTTCCGCTTTCCAGCTTCACTTCATAAGCACCAATGTGTTGTGTAATTCCACCTGCTTCACCTGCTATTACATTTGCATGGCGAATATAATCGAGCAAGGATGTCTTGCCATGATCAACGTGTCCCATAACTGCAACAATAGGGGCTCTTGGGAGTAAATCCTCCTCTGTATCCACATCTTCCTTTTCACTAATAGCATCTAATACTTCTACACTTACAAATTCAATTTTACATCCAAATTCGTCAGCAACTATACTTAATGCTTCAGCATCCAAACGCTGATTAATTGAAACAAACATCCCCAACGACATACATGTTGAAATTACGCTTGTTACAGGTACATCCATCATCGATGCCAATTCATTAGCTGTTACAAATTCTGTAACTTTAATGATTTTCTTGTCTTCCTGATTCTTTTGCTCTTCCTGATGTGTTTTTTCACTTACCTGACTTCTCTTTTCTCTGCGGTATTTAGATGTTTTTGATTTACCAAGAGGACTTAAACGAGCTAATGTTTCTTTAATTTGTTTTTCAATAGCATTATCATCAACAACAGCTTTTTTAATTTTAAATTCAGTCTTTTTCTTAACTTTCAGGTCTTCTTTATTAACCGGTTTTTTTAATTCCTGATGCTTTTTATTCTGTGCATTAATATTTTCAATTATCTTATTCTTTTCTTTGATTCTAGGACGCTTTTTATCCGTTTTTTTATCAGAAGAGGAAGCAACTGGTTGTTGTTTTTTAACTTCTGTTTTGTCAAATACCGAAAGATCTATTTTATTTAGTATTCTAGGACCCTCCAGTTTTTCATATTTTGTTTTTATGAAATTGACTTGCTTTTGATTAGTTGGTAGAACATTTTCAGTTGTTTCAACTGTGTTACTAATTGCAATTTCCTCTTTAGGAACATCAGATACTGGTTGATTTATTACTATTTTATCGTGATGTTTTGGCTTAATTACATCAATTTCTTTTTTATGAAAGTCTTTTTGTTTACTTTTTATCTCCGCTTTTTTTGTTTCCTTTTCCTTTTCCTTTTCTGCTTTGCTTTTTTTGTCAGGTTTGGTTTTTAAATTGATTTTAGATAAATCAACCATACCAATAACTTTTAATTTATTTTCCGAATCACCTTCTGTAATCTCATTTTCAGCAACCGTTTCACTAATAAGCTCATTAATAGGCTCTTCCTGAGAAACAAACTCGTTTTCAATTTCAGTTATTTCTTCTAAAATTACCTCTTCAACATTATTACTAACAAAAGTCTCCTGTTCAATAGTAACAACAGTTTCAGTTTCAACTTCAATAGATTCAGTTTCAATAATTGTATCGGCATTTGAAGTTTCAATAATTGGTTTCTCTTCAATTAATACCTCAACACTGGGAATAATAACTTCTTCAACAGGGAGAATTAATATTTCTTTTTCCTCAGCTACTTTAGGTTCGGTTAAAAACACTTCAGCCTCTTTTACTTCTTCAGTAGGAACTTCAAGGATTGGAACGGATGGAAGTTGCTCTGGTTCATTTTTTTGAACTTCTTTAGCAATTGGTTTTTGCTCTGGTTTTTTAATGTCAGAAGTAAAAGCCATGTTTTTAATATTAAATTCAGGAAGGTCATCCTCTTCATCCTCAAATTTATCCTTTTCAAGGTTTTCTATTGATAAAGATTGACGGTTTGTATATTCCAACCCGATTTTTTTGGCTACTTCTTTAACATTCTTTTCTGATTGAAACTCTTTAAGGAGAAGTGCATACATAGTATCCGATATTTTAGTATTCGGATTATTATCTATTTTGTGCCCTTTCTTTAAAAGATATTCAACAACGGTAGTAATACCAATGTTAAATTCTTTTGCAGCTTTGCTCAACCGGATGTTTTTAATTTCTTCTGCCATCTGTTTTTTTATTTATTCCTTGAATTTGCAGTTATTTAATTTATATATTTATCTTTTAAAATGTTAAGTGGTCTGTATTATTCAAATTCTGTCCTAAGAATTCTAATAACTTCCTGAATTGTTTCTTCTTCCAAATCAGTACGATTTACAAGCTCTTCTATACTCAAATCCAGAATACTACGAGCTGTATCACATCCAATATTCTTTAATTCATCAATAATCCATTGATCTATTTCATCAGAGAATTCCTGTAAATCAACATCCTCAACATAAGAATCTGTATCTCTGTAAACATCAATTTCATAACCTGTTAATCTGCCAGCCAACCTAATATTATAACCACCTTTGCCTATCGCTAAAGAAACCTGATCGGGTTTCATATAAACATCAGCTCTTTTTGCTTTTTCATCTATTTTGATAGATGATATTTTTGCCGGACTTAATGCTCTTGTAATATATAACTCAGGATTAGTAGTATAATTTACTACATCGATGTTCTCATTTCTTAATTCCCTTACAATACCATGAATACGCGAACCTTTCATACCAACACATGCACCTACGGGATCGATACGGTCATCATAAGATTCTACAGCTATTTTAGCTTTTTCACCTGGTACCCTAACAATGTTTTTAATAGTAATAAGACCATCATATACTTCAGGTACCTCTCCTTCGAATAATCTTTCCAAAAACACTGGTGATGTTCTTGATAATATGATATGTGGAGTGTTATTTCTTAATTCAACCATAAGCACAACAGCACGTACCGTATCTCCTTTTCTATAAAAATCAGAAGGAATTTGTTCAGATTTTGGTAATATCAGTTCAATATTTTCATCATCAAGTACCATGATTTCTTTTTTCCAAACCTGATAAACTTCACCTGTAACTATTTCGCCTACTTTTTCCTTATACTTTTTATAAACATTATTCTTTTCGTATTCCTGTATTTTGGAGACAAGATTCTGTCGGATAGCAAGAATTTCACGTCTTCCAAAATCTTTCATTTTTATTTCTTCCGAAACTTCTTCCCCTATTTCAAAATCCGGTTCTATTTTTATCGCTTCAGAATATTCAATTTCAAGATTATCATCTTCAGACATGCCATCAGCAACAATAATACGATTACGCCATATTTCCAAATCCCCTTTGTCAATATTTACAATAATATCGTAATTGTCGTCCGACTCATATTTTTTTATCAACATACTTCTAAAAACATCCTCCAGAATTCGCATCATGGTTTCACGATCGATGTTTTTAAATTCTTTAAATTCCGAGAAACTTTCTACTAAATTAATATTTTCCATTTTAAGCTATTTTTAAAATGTAACTTCAATTATTTGAATATTATTACAACTTTTGTTTCCTTAATATTTTTAAATTCAATATCTTTAATTAAATCTTCCGCAACATCTGATTTCTTTTTCTTTTTGTTCAACGGTAATTCAATCGTTATAAAATCATCTTCCACCCCTTTGAGTAATCCAGTAATCTTTGTATTGTCATTTAATTTAATGTCAATATTTTTACCAATATTTTTTAAATATTGACGCTTTACTCTCAACCCTAAATCTAAACCTGCTGACGAAACATCCAATTCAAAATCTTCAGTTTCTCTATCCAGATTTGATTCGATATGGCGGCTAAGTGCTATGCAATCACTTATAGTAACTCCATGATCTCCATCAATAAATACAATAATTTTGTTGGCAGCACTTACATTGAATTCAACCAAAAACTTATCGCTTCCAACAAGATGCTCTTCAATTAAATCTGCAATTTTTTGCTTACTTATCATATTATTTTTTTAATAAAAGAGGGGACTATTGCCCCCTCAAAAATATCTCTCGCTACTGATGTTCATATCTTAATAACATCCTTTTCAACTTCAATTTTCAGACTGCAAAGATATTAAAAATGTTTCAATTATGTATCTTTTTTGAAATATTTTTTTGATTAAACTCTTTTTTTATTGCTATTATTTTTCAAATATATTGATTTACAGATTAATTGACTAAAACTTTTTTATATAATATACATATTATCAAACGATTACTTTTAATTTGAAATACATATTCTATTTAAATAAAATCATTTGAAAAACATATTTATTTTCTTTTTTCCCAAAAAAAATGTAGGTTTGCAACAAATTATAATTTATGACAATTAAAAATCAAACTTATAGCAGATCGGAATATCTCTTTTCTATATCACTAATCGGGGTTCTGTTTTTTTTATTTGGGTTCGTAACATGGCTCAATGGAGCTTTAATTCCTTTTTTAAAAACGGCTTGCGAACTCACTGATATTGCTGCTTATCTTGTAACTTTCGCCTTTTACATTTCTTACTTTGTAATGGCAATACCCTCTTCCAAAATATTGGAACGTATTGGTTTCCGAAATGGAATGACTTTAGGTTTAGCAATTATGTCTTTAGGTGCTTTAATTTTTATTCCGGCAGCTTTAAGCAGATCTTATATTTTATTTTTATCAGGTTTATTTGTTTTGGGAACGGGATTGGCTTTATTGCAAACAGCAGTAAATCCTTATGTTACCATTCTTGGGCCTATAGAAAGTGCAGCAAAACGCATCAGCATTATGGGAATTTCCAATAAAGTAGCAGGGGTTTTGGCTCCTATTTTACTTGCTTCCATTCTTTTAAAAGATGCTGAACACATTAAAGAGACCCTTGCCGGACTTACAGATTTGTCTGAACGTACTGCATTACTTGATGAACTGGCTCACAGGATGATACTACCTTATTTATTTATGACAGGCTTTTTGGCTGCATTAGCATTAATGGTTCGTTTAGCTCATTTACCCGAAATTAATCCGGAAGAAGAAGTGAGTAATGACAAAGAACCTGTTCATAAAAGTATTTTCAGTTATCCGCATTTATTATTGGGCGTTATTGCCTTGTTTTTTTATGTGGGTGTAGAAGTAATTGCAGGTGATACGATAATCCGCTATGGAGAATCATTAAACATTGCGATGAGTTCGGCAAAATATTTCACTTCTTTGATGTTGATATTTATGGTAATAGGCTATTTTTTCGGGGTGGCACTCATACCAAAAGTGATTTCTCAAAAAAATGCATTGATAATTTGTGCTTCTTTGGGTATAGTACTAACATTAGCTGCCGTTTTAGTTTCTTCATCTTCACAAATTGAAATTCCTTTTATCGATTTACTTACGTTTCAATCGATTACACTTACTATTCCTTATACCGTATTGTTTATTGCCATGCTTGGCCTGGCAAATTCACTTGTGTGGCCTGCAATTTGGCCTCTTGCGTTGGATGGTGTTGGAAAATATACCAAAATTGGTTCCGCATTATTAATAATGGCTATAGCCGGAGGTGCTGTTCTTCCTTTACTATATGGATGGCTTTCACAAGTTTTGCATAGTACACAACAAGCATATTGGATTGCGATACCTTGCTATCTGGTTATTTTATTTTATGCTGTTTCAGGTCATAAAAAGAAATAATTTCGTCCTATACCTGATTATTTTGTAATTTTGTTCTGTTTATAAGATTTTTTTAATTGCAAAATAAATACGTTAAATCTTTTTTTAGCGTTATTTATAAGAATGAATAACCTGATTATTAGCATATTTCTTTATTAATACAGTTTTAAATTTTTGTTTTACAAATAGGATTTTAAATTGAAAACCAATTTTCAGGAGTCTTAATAGCAATCAAATAGAAAACACTGATTTTTAATCTTTTTAATTATTTATAAAATGAATAAACAACATAAAAGCATAAAACTAGAGGATAATGCATTTGCATTAAATGTATTAAAAGTATTCGCCAACGATCCTTTCTCAGCCTATAATTACAAACAGGTATCCGCAAAATTAGGAATTAACGACAAGGCAAGCAAAGAATTAATTATCAATATCATACATGAACTCCGTCATACTTCTGCACTTATTGAGGAAAGCAGAGGAAAATACAAATTAAATCCTTCCTATATCAATGAAAAGCTAATTACACATTCTTATGTTATTGGTAAAATTGATATGAAACAAACTGGAAAAGCTTATTTATTGCAGGATAAAGAAGCTGAGGATATTTTTATTGCAGCCAATAATACAAATCATGCTTTGCATGGCGATAAAGTTAAAGTATTTTTATTCCCCAAAAGAAAAGGCAGAAAACCTGAAGGACAAGTAATTGAAGTTATAGAACGTGCCCGCAAAAATTTCGTTGGTACTGTTCAGATATCAAAAAAGTTTGCATTCCTGATTCCTGATAGCAACAATGTTCCTGTTGATATTTTTATACCGCTCGAACATCTGAATGGTGCTAAAAATGGAGAAAAAGCATTGGCAACTATCACAGAATGGCCTGAAAGAGCGAATAATCCATTTGGTGAAATTATTAAAGTACTTGGTGAACCCGGCGATAATAATGTGGAAATGCAATCCATACTGGCTGAATTTAATTTTCCACTTTTCTTCCCTGAAAAAGTTGAGAAAGAAGCTGATAATATTCCTGATACTATTTCAGATAAAGAAATTGCTGCAAGAAAGGATTTCAGAAATATTGTAACTTTTACAATTGACCCCGAAGATGCTAAGGATTTTGATGATGCATTATCAATCAGCAAATTAAAAAATGGAAATTGGGAAATTGGCGTACACATAGCTGATGTTTCACATTATGTAAGGCCAGGAACTTTATTGGATGATGAAGCTTATGAAAGAGGAACTTCTGTTTATATGGTTGACAGGGTTATCCCTATGTTGCCCGAAAGACTTTCCAATGGTGTTTGCTCTCTAAGAGCCAACGAAAATAAATTATGTTTTTCCGCTGTTTTTGAAATGGACGATAATGCTCATATCAAAAATGAATGGTTTGGAAAAACAATAATATGTTCTGATAGAAGATTTACCTACCAGGAAGCACAGGATATAATTGATAATGAAAGTGGTGAATTTGCTAATGAAATGCTTACACTTAATAAATTAGCTTTAAAATTACGTGATGAGAGATTTAAAAGCGGATCAATCAATTTTAAGTCCACAGAAGTTAAATTTAAACTCGATGAAAAAGGAAAACCATTGGGCGTTTATGTAAAAGAAGTTATGGATTCCAATAGATTAATTGAAGATTTTATGCTCCTTGCCAATAGAAAAGTTGCAACTTTAATCGGTTTAAAAAAAGGAAAGGAAACGCCAAAAACATTTGTTTATCGTATTCATGATGAACCAAATGCAGAAAAACTCAATACTTTCGTACAGTTTTTATCTAAATTAGGCTATAAAATGAAATTGGGTAGCCGGAAAAATCTTGCAACTTCATTTAATAATCTGTTCGAAAATATAGCAGGAAAAGGGGAAGAGAATATGATAGAAACCATTGCTATCCGTACCATGTCAAAAGCTTATTATTCAACTGATAACATTGGTCATTATGGCTTAGCATTCCAATATTATTCGCATTTTACATCACCTATTCGTCGTTATCCCGATTTAATGGTACATCGATTACTCGAAATGTATCTGGAAGGAAAACCATCCGCAAATAAAGCTGATTATGAAGCTAAATGCGAACATTCATCTCAGATGGAGAAAAAAGCAGCCGATGCCGAAAGAGCATCAATAAAATACAAACAAGCTGAATATTTGTCGGATAAGATTGGTCAGACTTTCTTTGGATTAATTTCAGGTGTAAGCAAATGGGGTATTTTTGTTGAACTCGAAGGAAATAAATGCGAAGGTATGGTTTCTTTAAAACAAATGGCTGACGATTTCTATTATCTGGATGAAGAAAATTATCAGGTAATCGGACAAAGATATGGACACAAATATAAACTGGGCGACCGTATTAAAGTAAAGATTATCAGGGTTGACATTTCCAAAAAACAAATGGATTTTGTTTTGGTAGAGAATGAAAAATAAGCAGATTAATATCAATATTATAAAATTAAAGCCGGAAAATAAATTTACTTTCCGGCTTTAATTTTTACAGATAGCATTTAAA
>CAZYEM010000188.1:0-8360 GCA_964646395.1 uncultured Bacteroides sp. | reverse complement strand
TAATAACTGGCATTGCTTTGCCATGCAGTGGAAACGGTATCACCATCAGGATAATTAAAAACGACAACATCATTATTTTTAATAGTTACAAAACCCGGAAAACGGTAATAAGGTAACTTAATCCATTCCAGATAAGATTTGGTTTCTTTAGTTAAAGGTAAGGTGTGATGAGCAAAAGGAAACGAAAGCGGAGTATTAGGAATTTTTGGACCATAACTTATTTTGCTTACAAAAAGGAAATCACCAACCAGTAATGATTTTTCCATAGAAGAAGTAGGAATAGTGTATGCTTCAATAAAGAAAGTACGGATAATAGTAGCTGCAATTACTGCAAAAATAATGGCATCGGCCCATTCACGGGTAACAGATTTCTTCATTTCGGGCCACTTGGATGGATGAACATATTCATCATTTTTATTAAAACCAATATAAGGTAAATAGAAGAAAGGAACCAAGACACTTAAGGCTTGTTCGCCTAAACCAAATTTCCTGAAACATTTTACCATTTCTACCACCATAAGCATTATGGTAAAAACATTAATAAATGGTATGAGGATAAAAATATACCACCATAAAGGTTTATTAATGATTTTTAGCCAGATATAAAAATTATAGAAGGGAATTAAAACAACCCAACCCGGACTTCCGGCTTTTTCGAAAAGTTTCCATAAACCTACTAAGCTTAGGATGAAAAATAAAATGGTTAGAATCGCATAAATACTCATAAAATTATATATTGAATGTGTTTACAAAAGTCTTATTAAACGTTGATTATAAAAAATTTATTACATTAAAAATTGTTAAAAAAGCATATCTTTCATTTCGTAAATGCCCTTTTTACCTGCAATAAATTCAGCAGCCAGAATAGCACCAATTGCAAAGCCTAGGCGGTTTTTGGCTTTATGCTTAATTTCAATCATATCATTTGCAGATTCATAAGTAACAATATGAGTTCCGGGAACATTTGATTCTCTAACAGATTTTATTCCAAGTACATCTCCACTCTCATCCATATTATTAATCCAATTCTCTTTGCGATTCAAAGTTGAAATAATATCATCTGCCAGTGTTATTGCAGTTCCACTTGGTGCATCAAGTTTTTGTGCATGATGTATCTCTTCCATATAAACTTCATATTCACTGTGAGAGTTCATTAATTGAGCTAGTTTTTTATTAATCTGGAAGAAAATATTTACACCAACACTAAAGTTACTTGCATAAAATAAAGTTTGATTTTTTTCAATACAAAGTTCCCTTACGGTATCCAATTGTCCATACCAACTCGTTGTTCCAACAACAACAGGAACATTGGCCGAAAAACATTTCATAATATTATCGAGAACCGTGGAAGGTGTACTGAATTCGATGGCAACATCCACTTTTAGAAAATCATAGATATGCTCGTTCCAATCTTCGAAAGAATCAATTTTAATTACAATTTCGTGGTTTCTTTCAATGGCAATTTTTTCGATTTCTTTGCCCATTTTTCCATAACCAAGCAAGGCTATTTTCATTATTATAAAGGTTTTAGATTTAAAATTTTAAGGTTAGTCGAACTCCGGCAGATGGAGGACTATCGAAACTGAAAGTATTATTATTAATCATAGGATCAACTCTTAAGCTAAGATCAGTACCAACATCAAATGAAAACAAATGTGCATAAACACTGGCATCTATTAGGTTAAGTAAATAAACAACCCCTGCCATTATATAAGTAAATTCCAGATTCCGTTGATAATAATTTTTTAGTTGCAACACTGTATTGTCTGAATATAAAGCATATTTAGGATTTAAAGCCAACGTATCTACATTAATTCTTGCAACAAATTCTGTTCGGTATAAATGGTATCTCTCTGTATTAAAAACTGCAAAATAAGCAATTGTTGCAATTCCTGCATACAAAATCGGAACTTTCCAGTACTGTTTGTTATAAGCCTGTCCTAATCCAGGCAAAACCAGCGAATACATTGTTGCTTTGTGTGGTGAATGATTAGCTCTTATACTATCTTTTAAACTCTGAGCATTTCCGTTGACAGAAAATAAGATAATCATTATTAAGCTAATAAAAAGAGCCAATGAAATCAACTTCATTTTCTTTTTAAAAGTTTTAAAGAATAAATCAACCTTACCTTTTACTATCACGTTTTATTATTTATTTATTTTCTTTCAATAAAGTTAAGATTCTATCAAAATCTTTATCAGAAGCAAAAGGAATAACGATATTACCACGCCCTCTATTGTTTCTTTTAATTTCAATTTTTGATGAAAAATGATGAATTAAAGAATCCTTAATTGATTTGTAGTTTTCTGGTAAAGCATCTTTTGTTTTTTTAATCTTTTTCTCTTCCGGATTATTGATAATTCTTACCATTTTTTCAACTTCCCTCACAGACAAGCCTTTTTCTACAATTTGTTTAGTGATAAACAATTGTTGTTCTGTATCATCTAATGTAATTAAAGCACGAGCATGTCCCATGCTTATTTTATCATCGCGAATATCCAATTGAACTTCGGCGGGTAACTTGAGTAATCGAAGATAATTTGTGATTGTAGTTCGGTTTTTGCCAACTTTATCACTCATTTGCTCTTGAGTAAGTTTACATTCATCAATTAAAGCCTGATAGGAAAGAGCAACTTCAATGGCATTTAAATTTTCACGTTGAATATTCTCAACTAAAGCCATTTCAAGCATTTGCCCATCAGTTGCAAAACGAATATAAGCAGGAATTTCTTCCAAACCAACAAGTTTTGAAGCTCTTAATCTACGTTCGCCTGAAATTAACTGATATTTATCATGTCCTATTTTACGAACAGTAATTGGCTGAATAATTCCTTGATGTTTTATTGAAGCAGCTAATTCGTTTAAAGCTTGTTCTTCAAATTCGGAACGTGGTTGAAATGGGTTTGCCTCAATATAATCAACAAATATACTTGCAATTGCACCAACAACTGTGCCGGTATTATCGTTGGTATTTCTTTCATCTGACTCAGGGATAGCTAATAAGGCACTCAAACCTCTTCCTAATGCTTGTCTTTTGGCGTTCATGCTAAATATGTATTTTTTTGTCCTGTTGTTTTATTTTCGTTAAGTCGTTATTTTGTAAAATTTCTCGGGCAAGGTTTAAATAATTAACAGAACCTGAGCAATTTGCATCGTGCATAATTATAGTTTCTCCAAAACTTGGAGCTTCTCCTAATTTAGTATTCCTATATATTAAGGTATCAAAAACCATTTGCTGAAAATGGGTTCTTACATCTTCCACCACTTGTTTTGCTAATCTTAATCTTGAATCGTACATTGTAAGTAAAATGCCTTCAATTTCAAGTGCAGTATTTAAACGGGTTTGTACAATTCTGATGGTATTTAATAACTTTCCCAATCCTTCCAATGCAAAATACTCGCATTGAACTGGTACGATAACAGAATCAGCAGCAGTAAGTGCATTTACGGTGATTAAGCCCAAAGAAGGAGAACAGTCGATAATTATAAAATCATATTCATCTCTGATTTTAGCAATTACTTTTCTCATCATTCGTTCCCTATTTGGCATATTTATCATCTCAATTTCAGCACCAACCAAATCAATATGTGCGGGAATTAAATCAAGATTCGGAGTTGAGGTTTTTAAAATATTTTTATGAGGATCCACCTCATCAATAATACATTCATAAATACTTGTTTTTATATTCTGAGGATCGAAACCAACTCCGGAAGTAGCATTAGCTTGAGGATCTGCATCAATTAGCAAGGTTTTTTTTTCAAGCACAGCCAGGCTTGCACTTAAATTGATAGCTGATGTGGTCTTCCCTACTCCACCTTTTTGGTTTGCAATAGCAATTACTTTTCCCATTTGTTATTTACTGATAATGATGAGTATATATTAAAGTTGTTTAATATTCTTATTTCAAAAATTAGCATACAAAATTAAGATTAAAAATGATATTTTCAATCAAAAAGTTAATAACAAAAAAAGCCGTTCATGCGAACAGCTTGATTATATGTTAATTGAATCAATATTATTCTTTTAAGGTATCAAAATTTTCAAAATCCATATCTGAAAGATCCTGACTGTTATCTTCATCTAAATCAGGTTCAGGCATTTCTCCGGTTTCAATAAAATTAATAACTCCATTCAAACCTTTTGTAAACTTCTCAAAATCTTCTTTATATAAAAATATTTTATGTTTCTCAAAGAAAAATTTACCATTATCGTTATTGAAACGTTTTTTACTTTCAGTAATTGTTAAATACCTTTCGCCGTATTTTGTTTCCCTAACATCAAAGAAATAAGTTCTTTTGCCTGCTCTTACAGCTTTAGCAAAAATTTCAGTTCGTTCGTTGAATTCAAATTCTTTCATTATAACTATAGAATTTTATATAATTAACAGGCAAATGTAGTAATAAATTTGTAACGGCAAAAAATAAATTTTGCAGGACTAATAAATATCATCAATTCTTATAGAACTTCAAATTTTCAAACATGCTTTTGCTTAGTAAATTTCAGTTCTGAGTATTGCAAAACTGTAAATAATCTGAATTTTAAACCCCTTTTTATTAATTCTATTTTCAATAAATAGCTATTAATTCCTGAAATTTATGATTTTTTAAATCCATTTTGATAGATTTCAGCTTTAAAATGAGAATAAATTAAATTAATGTTGTAATTTTGCAAACTTAAAAATGGTAGAAATCATTTAAACGCTCATTATATTTATGCTCAACAGGCGATATTTACGTACCAAAGTGATGCAGTCACTTTACGCATATTTTCAATCGGACGACGACCGTATGGATATAGCTGAAAAAAATCTTGTAAAAAGTATCGATAAGCTATATGAATTATATATACACCAGCTTTCAATATTATTTGAATTGGTAGAATTTGCAAAGCTTCGTATGGAAGATAGCAAACTCAAATATGTTCCTTCAGAAGACGATTTAAACCCCAATACCCGTTTTATTGAAAATAGATTGGTTAATCAAATAGCAAATAACAAAAGGTTTATTTTACAATATAACGAATTGAAAATCAATTGGGCTGATGAACAGGATATTTTTCGTTCTATATATCAGAAATTAAGAGAAACAAAGGCTTACATTGACTATATGAATGCTGAAACCTCTTCCTACAATGCTGATAAGAAAATTATTCTTCAGCTATTCAGAAAATTTATTATTTCTGACGAAAAATTACAAAATTATTTTGAAGACAAAAACATTTATTGGGCTGATGATTATCAAACAGTTGCAATGATGGTTCTGAAAACATTGGATGGTTTTACCGAAGATAAAGATGATTATTACGAGCTTCCGGGTTTATATAAAGCCGAAGACCGAACCAATGCAAATGACGACAGGAATTTTATAAAGGAACTTTTCAGAAAAACAATTATCAATAATCAGAAATTTGAGAAACTTATAGCTGATAGTACTACTAATTGGGAAGTTGAAAGAATTGCTGTAATTGATAATATCCTTTTAAAAATGGCATTGGTTGAATTAACAGAATTCCCTTCAATACCAGTAAAGGTTACTCTAAATGAGTATATTGAAATTTCAAAAGGATTTAGTTCCGACAAGAGTAAAGTTTTTATCAATGGAATACTAGATAAAATTATTACTGATTTTAAAGGGAATAAATCAATGAATAAAGCAGGTAGAGGACTTTTTGAAAAGAATAAACAAAATAATCAAAATGAAAATTAGAGTTTTCCCATTTTTATTTATATTAATTGTATTAATTGCTTGCAATCGCAATTCAAATGATAGATTATCAACCGATTTGGTTAACAATCCGAATTCAGCTGATTCAACAGCAAACACAGGAGAGTTACCAAAATTTCAATTTGAAAGTGATTTACACGATTTTGGAAAAGTAATTGAAGGAGAAAAGCTAACATACAGTTTTAAATTTAAGAATATTGGAAAATCAGATTTGGTTATAGCCGCTGCAAATGCAACTTGTGGTTGCACAGTTCCTGATTTTCCGAGAGAACCTATTCGTCCAGGTACTGAAGGAATGATTACCATTACTTTTAATACAAAAGGAAAGATGGGTTTTCAAAACAAAACCATTACATTAGTTGCTAATACACAACCAAATAATTATGTATTAACAGTAAAAGCAACCGTAAATACACCAGAAAACAATTAGAAATTTTTTAATCAAATAAATATACTATGAATAATTTATTAAACATCATTTTAATGTCACCACCAGCTGATGGAAAAAGCGGTGGAAATGGCTATGAATCATTATTTTTCTTATTGGCTATATTTGCCGTATTCTATTTTTTTATGATTCGTCCACAAATGAAAAAAACCAAGGAACAAAAGAAATTCAGAGAAAACCTGCAGAAAGGTCAAAAAATTGTTACCATTGGTGGAATTCATGGAAAAATTATTGAAATGCAAGAAACAACTGCAATTATTGAAGTTGAAGGTCAAAACCGCTTAAAAATTGAAAAATCTGCAATTGCATTAGATAATTCTTCTCAATTACAGGAAGGCAAATAAGTTCTGAAGATTTTAAAGCTGCTATTAATTCTGAATATAGAATTAATAGCAGCTTTATAAACTTTTTAATGAAAATGCTATATATTAAATCTCAATCTTCTCTGATTGAGATTTGTTTTTAAAATAACTATTACTTTGGAAACGGAATTTAAAACAATAGCTGATAAGGTAATCAAAAACAAAAGATTACAAAACAAAAAAAAAATTGTCATTTTTTCTTTTTGCTTGCTTTTCTCTATGTCGTTTTGGACTTTAAAGAAATTTTCAAAAGAATATCAATTAATTGTTCCTTATAATGTAAGCTTTCAAAATCATACTGCAACTAAAGTTTTATTAACTAATACTGACACTACTTTTTATATTACAATCAAATCCCAAGGTTTCAATCTTATTTATTATCAGTTATTTAATGAAACAAAAAAAATAAACATAGATTTATCCAAAATCCAGCTGAATAACGGAGAGAACACAAATATTTCATACTTAGGTGCATCACAAATTATTAAAGCTATAAAGAAGCAAAACACGCTGGATTATAATATTGTAAGTATTTTCCCTGATACTTTTGCATTGCTTTGGGAAAATGCATATATCAAAAATGTAGCAGTAAAACCAATTTTGAAACTTAACTTTCAAAAACAATACCAACTTTACGATTCCATAAAAATTATTCCCGATTCAATTTATATAAGCGGAATTCATAATGATATTAAAAATATTAAATTTTTATATACTGAAGCTTTCACTATTAATGATTTAAATTCGAATAAATCTTTCTATTTAAATATTATCAAGCCAATAAATAAAACAAAAGTAAAATTATTTTCCGACAAAGTTAAGATTGGAATAGCAGTGGAAAAATATACTGAAGCTGAAATAGAGGTTCCTATAAATATTCAGAATAATTTACAACAATCTGAAATAAAAATATTCCCCGATAAAGTTAAAATAAAATATTTGGTTGCATTAAGGGATTTCAAAAAAATAAACAAGGAAATGTTTGTAGCAGTGGCAAATATACAATCAAATAACAAAATGGACAATAAAGCCAAAATTGATATTGTCAACTTCCCTTTAAACGTAAAAATATCCAAAATATATCCTGAAAAAGTTGAATATATAATCTTTAAATAAAAAAATATGCGTAAGATTGGATTGACAGGTAATATTGGAAGTGGAAAATCAACTGTTGCAAGAATATTTAATATTTTAGGCATTCCGGTTTATCATGCCGATAACGAAGCAAAAAAATTTCTGGATACTGAAAATGTAATTAATGAGTTAATTGCCAGATTTGGACAAATAATGTTAACAGATAATAAGATAGATAAAAAGAAATTGGCTTCCATCGTTTTTAATAATCCCGATGCTTTATTATTTTTAAATAATTTAATTCATCCATTGGTAAAAGAAGATTTTGATAACTGGTGTAACTCATTAGCTACTACAAATAAATATGTTATACAAGAAGCCGCTATTCTTTTCGAGAGTAATTTTGAAAAATATGTTGATAAAACAATTTTGGTTATTGCTCCCGAAAACATTCGTATGAAACGAGTTACAGAAAGAGATTTGATTTCAAAAGAAGAAGTTATAAAACGAATGGAGAATCAATGGGGTGAAGACCGAAAAATTAAACTTGCTGATTTTGTGATAAATAACAATGGAGTTGAATTAATAATTCCTCAGGTAATGGAAATACATAAAAAAATAATTAGCGGTAAAGCGTAATAATTGAGGATTTCTTTCTTATAATTTTAAATTTAGTATCTGAGCAATAAGATAACTCCCAGCTATAAACTCCTTGCGGAACATCATTACCCTGATATTTTCCATCCCAGCC
>CAZYEM010000187.1:0-8441 GCA_964646395.1 uncultured Bacteroides sp. | reverse complement strand
ATAAAGAAATAGAAACCGCTGTATTGCAAGGCACTATTACCGATGCCGAAACACAGGAAGTAATAGAAGATGCCATTATCGAAATAACAGGTACCGACCTTAAAACCACCACCGACGAAAACGGAGAGTTTTATATCGACACCGTAATACCAGCCACTTACACCATCAGAATAATAGCTTTTGGCTACAAGCAATACCAGCAAACCAACGTAGAACTACTATCCGGCAACGAAGAACAGGAATTCAGCTTCGGTATGGAAAAACAAGAATAAACCAAGGAAAAAATCTCTGCTGGATTTTAAGGAATTTGGCGGGGGTTTTTGAAAAAAAAAGTATATTTGTGAAAAAATAAAGTAGCAATTTGGGTACAATAAAATGAAAAAGACAGCTATAACCATAATTATATTATTATTTTTTAGTTGTAAAAATGAACTGGAATTAGCTGAACTATATAGACAACCGATTCCAAATAGTTCTAAAGTAATTTATTATTTTAGATATTTTGGTGCATTTGTTTCATCAAGTGAATATACAGGTTATTCAATCCTTGACTCCTCCGAAACATTTAAATATGAAAATATTAACGAATTAAGAGATGGGTTTATTGATTATATTGATTCAAATAATGCAATTCACATGCTGAATCTCCCTTATGATGAAAATTATAAATATGAAAATGATTCAATGGGTTTTTACTTTGAAAAGTATAGTGATATTGAAGTCATAACTTCAGAATACAATTCAGGCTGGGGAAATAATAATAGGTATTTTTTTAAAAGAGTAACTGATAATACCGACAGCATAACATTTTATGGATTAAAAATAGAATATGGCAAAAAACTACCTGATACTGTTAGTTTTAAAAAAGGTGGAATTTTTATATCTGATAAAAAAGGGATAATTGAACATATTAACTTTAGTAAATTAATAACACGTAAAAAAGGAAATAATCTGATTGAATATGGTACAGAGACATTTGAATTTTATCCAACTGATATAATAATGATTTCAACTTTGTCAGATTATGGATTCTTTAAAAGGATTAAATAATTTACTTTGCCCAACATTCATTAATGGGGACTTCAATAATTTAATTCTTTGTTATTCAAATAAATATACGTATATTTGCATATAAATAAATGCAAAAAAGATGTCATTACAAGTATATAAAACAAAAGGCGAAAAAGGATTATTTGACGAACAATTTACAATAGAACGCTTGTCATCAATTGGTAATCCTTTAGAAAAAATAAGCAATATTATTGATTTTGAGCTGTTTCGCAATACATTAGAATCTAAATTGTTAAATACAGAAAAGAAAAACAATGCTGGTGCTAAACCTTTTGATGTTGTAATGATGTTTAAAATCATGATATTACAACGTTATTATGGACTTGGTGACACACAAGTAGAATATCAGATAATTGATAGACTAAGTTTTAAAAAATTTTTAGGATTAGAATCAGGCGATAAAGTACCTGATGAAAAAACAGTTTGGTTATTTAGAGAAAACCTTACAAACAGTGGAGTTATCGAGCTGTTATTCAATCAGTTTATTAAATTTTTAGAGGATAATAATTTGATATTCAATGAAGGAAAATTAGTTGATGCAAGTTTTACCATAGCACCACGCCAGCGTAATACACGAGAAGAAAATGAAAAAATTAAAAAAGGAGAAGGTAAAGATTTGTGGATTGATAAACCTAACAAAAAGAAGCATAAAGATATAGATGCGAGATGGACAAAGAAAAATGGAGAAAAATATTATGGTTATAAAAATCATGCAAAAGTAGATTCAAAAAGCAAATTCATCAACACATTTTTAGTTACCGATGCCTCTGTTCACGATTCACAAGCTTTAGATAAGTTGTTGGATAAAAGCGACAAAGGGCAATCATTATATGCTGATAGTGCCTATACTGGAGAAAAGCAGGAGAAAGTAATCAGAAAATATCGTCTTAAAAATGAAGTTCACGAAAAAGGATATAAAGGTAAACCATTAACAGACAAGCAAAAGGCTAAAAACAATTTAAAATCTAAGATCAGAGCAAGAGTGGAGCACGTTTTTGGCTTTATGGAGCAAAGTATGAATGGATTGGCTTTAAAATCTGTTGGAATTGTTAGAGCGACTGGTATAATAGGTCTAATAAATCTTACTTACAATCTTTTTAGATATGAACAAGTTGATAGATTAAATTTACTCAAAGCTTAATGCATTGTTAATTATTTAGTTAGATAGTTAGATAGTTGCAAAATAAATAGAAAAAAATGAATTTTTTGACAAACAGTAAAAAGAATATGTAAATTTGTCCTGTATTTTTTGCACATGTTTAAAAGGGTTCTGATTTGTGTCTGGAATAAATCAAAAAAATGAATTTTTAGAACCCACCTAATGTAATTGAAGACCTCTTCTCACCCCCCCGATAAAATCAAACTATAGCGTATTTATTATTTGATTTACAAATTTTGCAAGACAAAGCAGTCCGCTTTTTTTCGATAAAAATAGTATATTTGCAACATAAAAATAATTTATATGAAAAGAAAAACAATCCTTTTTAAATTTATTTTTTACATTTTATTATTATTACTAAACCAAAGTTGTATATCAAAATTTGTACTATATAGAACTGGACCTATCATGAATTTTTATAGCGATTCATTAATTAAAATTGAAAATGTATATGTTGATAACCAAAAGAATTTTACTATTAACTTCGAAGCAAAGTTAAAAAATAAAGAATCTGATAAATATCATTTTAAAGTAAATTTATCTAATAAAAACTATACTATTCAAATTGATTCATTAAGAAAATCTATAAAATTTAGTGATGAATATTCTAATAATTTAATCAATAAAAGTGATTCTTCAAAATCAGGAATGTTTAATGGATTTTATTATAAAGAAATCAAAAGAAGACACATAAATCAGGGCTTTGATACGAATCAAAATATTTCTAATAAATTACCAGATTCATGTTTAAGCAAAATATATTATGATATGAGAAGAAAAAACCGTTGGAATATCTTTTATTCTGATGATTATGATAAAATATGTATTAATTACTTTCCTGATGCAAATTTATCAAAACAATTTTATGTTTTTCAGTTAAAGAAACGAAAGAAATATGATAAACGATATATTAAAATTGTTACAATACCTATAGATATTATAACATCTCCTATACAAATCATTTATTTTTATGGAAGAAGATATTATGGTACTCTTTGCAATACTAATAGAAAGTCATAATAAACTTTTCAATTTAGCCTAGATAGTTTGATTACTACCAAGTATTTATTTTTAAATTTACGAAATCTACATGACAAACTTTAGCATTTTTTTGATAAAAATAGTATATTTGCAGGATATAAAAATAGTTTCAATTTTAATATTTAAAATGATGAAAAAGGTTTTAATTTTCTTAATTGCATGTTTTCTGATACTTGAAGTAAATGCACAAAATAAAAAGGACAAAGCTTATCCTTTTGTTGGGATTATTCAAACTCCACCAAATACTGCCTATAATTTCAATTCTTTTGATATTATTGACAATGACGGTTACAGAGCACATATTCCACTGGGCGACCAGAAATTATCTCAACAAAACTGGGGGGTTAATCTGGGAGGGAGCGTTCCGATGATAAATCACCTTAATCTTTTAGTTGATATGCAATTTAGCTTTGGAAGGGCATTCAATTTTCTGTTTTTATTAGGACCTTCATTTAATGTGGTTGATAGCAAAATATTTACTTTTGGCCCAACAGTTAAGGCCGGTTTTGCTTATACATATATTGGTCTGGGTGAAGTTACTACAAATGGAAGTTATGTTTTGATGGGCAATGGCAAAATCTTTGATGGCGATAAAATGCACGCTAATCTGTATGGGGTTGCTTATCAGCTTGGTGTTTTCGGAAGTTGTAAGCTAAATAAGAAAGTTTCATTGTTCTCACAGTTTGGCTTGGGTGGTGCATATCTTGGACTGATGGATATAAGGATAACTCCTTACGAAGGAGAACCCTTTAATATTGATGTTTCAAGAAACGACTGTGTAGAACCAGGTAGTCAAACACCTATCAGTTTTACACCCAAAGTAAAGAGTTACGGTTATTATTATAATTTGGGGGTAGCTTTTGGTTTGTAAAAAGCCGATTATATTATAACCAACGTTAAGACAATACATACAAGTAAACTAATGTTCCGTTTGCAATTGAAATTTCAATTCGATCTATCGTGACATATAGCAGGTTTCTGAAAATGAGATTTTTTGAGGCGAAGATATTACCTTAAAATTTACCTGTCAATTTGCTCCGGAACAACCTGTCAATTTCAACCGGAATGAAGTGTCAATTTAGTCCGGAATATACACAAAAAGCTGATTGAAATCTTTCTTTTTCCAATTTGCTAAAGTAGTATAAGGTATTTGCTTCTGAATATCTGAATCAAGCAAGCCTAATTTGTATTGCAAACAAACATCAGTATGATACGATCGTTTCATTATCAGTTGTTGTAATTTTTCACATTCAATAAATAATTATAGAAATCTTTTATTTTTCTCAAAAAAACACATTTTCGTCTTAGGCTTATCGGAATTTTAACATTATTTCCTTTAATCCCCAACTTTTGTCTCTGCCCGTTTTAAGCTATCTGACAATAGTATTGACAGATTTTTAGTCTTTGTAAATTATTTTTTTTAGTTTTGTAAATTAAAAAACTTTCTTTAATCAAATAGTATTTTATAATCATTACTTAAACAGCACTTTATGAATAAATTCGTTAAAACAATTTTTATTGTTACATTTATTTTGTTTTCAAACCACATTTCATCACAAACCTTAAAAAATCAGCCAAAATTACTTAAAGGATGTACAAAAACGATTTCCGGAGAACCTATTGAATACCAATGTTTTAATTCAGCTGCAACCACAGCAATATTAACGCGTTGTACTACTGGCAATATGGATATTGAATGGGAAACTGAAGCAGTTCCTGAAAATAGCAAAGATAAATTTCATACTTTTTACTGGATTTGTGCTTTTTCTTCAGGAACCAGTAAAGCCGACAGAACTTTTGAGGTAAGTTTAAACGGGAAAAAATATTTTAGCTTTCAATCTTATTTAAATAAAATTGAAAAACAATGGGTTAAAAAAGCTGATGATGGTTGCGAACTGAGTTTTGAATACAAAGGAGTGGATGGATTAAACGATATTTCAGGGTTTATGTATTTAAAAGTTCCTTCGGGTTTATTCAAAAAAGGAGAAGCAATAAGAATAAAAATTGTTGGAGAAAAAGCCAATTCCCGTGATTGGTATATGACCTTTTTATATAATATGAATAACTCATTTAATGCATATCAAATGCCATTTTTGGCAAATATAAACGGAAAATCTCAACAAATCATTCGAACCGATATAAGTTATCCCAATGATAAAGGTAAAGCATCCATTACAATCGCTAATAAAACAACTTCTTGTGATTTGGTATTGGGATTAAATAATCTGGAAATAAATATTGACCCTTTGCTATCTGAAAATGATGTTAAAATTGAGGTTGATATTGATGGACAACAACTTCCTTCACAAACTATTAAAATTAAACCAGTTACAAAAAGGACAATTTACCTGATGTCGCATTCACATAATGATATTGGTTATTCTGATATCCAAACAGATGTATTGAAAAAACAACTAAAAAACATTTATGATGCTTTGGATTTGATTAAGAAAACTGAAAATTATCCGATTGAAGCCAGATTTAAATGGAATGTTGAAATTTTATGGGCTACTGAAACGTTTTTACAAACTGCTAGTACTGAAAAAAGAAAAGAATTCATAGATGCAGTAAAAAATGGGTCAATGGGTTTACAGGCAATGTTTACAAATCCATTAACCGGCATCACCCGTCCTGAAGAATTTTACAAGATAACAGAATATTCAAGGATATTATCTAAAACCTATGATATAAGTATAAATTCAGCTATGATATCTGATATACCCGGAATGACCTGGAATACAATTCCAACTTTAGCGCATTCCGGAGTAAAATATTTTTCGAGTGGCCCGAACTTTATGATGGGAATGAAAACAAAAGAAGGTGGTTATATGGGCAGTGGCGACCGGGTAGGATATTCAAATGTAGCTTGGGGTGATAAGCCATTTTACTGGATTTCACCTTCGGGCAAGGAAAAACTGCTTTATTGGATGTGTGGTTTAGGATATTCTGCATTTCACAGAGGTTCAATTGCCCAAAATGATGTGCGATTTAAAAAAACCATGACAGATTATTTAAATCAGCTTGACATTCAGAAATTTCCATATGATATGGTTCAAATGCGTTACACCATAAAAGGAGATAATGGTCCTGTGGATCCTGATTTATCTGACTTTGTTAAAAACTGGAATGAAAAATATGAATCACCCAAAATTATACTTTCTATCTCAAAACAAGCCTTTGAAGTATTTGAAGAAAAATATGGCAGCATAATTCCCTCATATTCTGGCGATTTAACACCGTATTGGGAAGATGGTGCTGTATCTTCTGCTTATGAAACTGGATTGGTTCGTAATGCATCAGAAAATCTGGTTCAATCTGAGATATTAAATTCAATAGCAACACCCGAAAATTATGATGCAAAAAAATATTATGAAGCATGGAAAAATGTACTATTATGGAGTGAACATACCTGGGGTGCACACAACAGCACATCTGATCCTGATAGTGATTTTGCAGTGAAGCAATGGGAAATCAAACAAGCATTTGCTTTGGATGCAGATAAGCAAAGTAAAGAAATTCGAAATACATTAATAAAAAATGTTTCAGAATCGCCTTATTTTGATATAATCAACACAAATTCATGGGAACGTACTGATTTAGTGATAATTCCTAAAGAAACAAGTTTTATTGGCGATATCGTTGTAAACAGCAAAGGTATTGCTGTTCCTTCACAAAGATTATCAAACGGCGATCTGGCATTTCTGGCAAAAAATATTCCGGGATTATCATCCTCTAGGTTTATGATTAAAGCCGGGAAATCAAAATACAGTACCAAATTAAAAATAGAAAACAACCGTATTACTGATGATAGTTTAAGCATTGAACTTGACCCTGTTTCAGGCTGTATCAACCACCTGAAATATAAAGATATATCAGAATTAGTTGAAAAAGGAACAAATGGCTTAAATGAATTTTTCTATATTGAAGGTTATGATGCATCAAAACATCAATCGAACAATAAACCAAGTATAAAAATCAAAGAAAACGGACCTTTAGTTTGTTCTTATATCATTGAATCTGAAGCTCCGGGATGCAATAATTTAAAAAGAGAAATAAGGGTAATTAATGGTATGAATAAAATTGATATTTTAAATACCATCGACAAAAAGAAAATCAGAACAGGAGAAGCCATTCATTTTGGATATCCTTTTAATGTCACAAATCCAACTGTTCGTATCGATTTAGGCTTTGCTGTTATTCGTCCGGAAATAGACCAATTGGCAGGTTCCTGTAAAGATTTTTACTCAGCACAGCGCTGGGTGGATGTTTCAAATAATGAATATGGAGTTACACTCACCGTAAATGAAACGCCTCTGATTGAAATCGGTGAAATGCATAGTGAATTACCCGAACCTAATTCAGTTCAGGCTAATTCGAGTTGGAAGAAAACTCAGCCAATTTCCTCAAAAATATATACTTATGTAATGAATAATTACTGGTACACCAATTATAAAGCCGACCAGCCAGGTGTTAGTACTTATACTCATTCTATAATTCCTCATTATGCATATAACTCATCAGAAATTAACCGAAAAGGAATTGAAAGCAGCCAACCTCTATTAATACAACAAGTTACAAAAGAACAAGGTATTATTTCACCACCTTTTACATTAAACAATAATAATGTAATTGTAAGCTATATTAAGCCAACTTCAGAACCAAAAGGCTTACTGGTTCGTTTGTATAATCCGGGAATAAAAACTGAAGAAGTAAATTTAACTTTAAAAAAAGCTTACAAAAATATTTTTATAAGCAACCCAAATGAAGTTGCTATAAAACCCATTGATAAAGTAATAATGAAAGCAAATGAAATTGTAACTCTACTTCTTACATATTGATTTTATACGAATTGTATTAAAACTGTTTTAATATTCGGATTTTCAGGAAAGAACAAAATTTAAGAAAAGAATTTTATAAAAATACTGTAAATAAATACATTTAATATATTAGAAAGTGTTCTTATTATTAGTTTTTTTAAAGTTTCAAATTTTGAAAAAAAGAAGATTACTAAAGCAAATACAATGTGTTAAGCTTATTTGAAATAAAAATATTTACTGGAAAAATTACTAAATTTCAACAATATATACAATATAAGTTGCAAGCTAGTTGTGTTGCAATTGTATGCAAATAAAAACAAAAAAGCACCTACATTTCTTTGTAAGTGCTTGAT
>CAZYEM010000186.1:2457-8470 GCA_964646395.1 uncultured Bacteroides sp. | reverse complement strand
GTGGAAACAATGCACGTTTTGGGTTGGGACCTTATATTGTAGCTGATGGAAAGTTCTTTATTCTGAATGATGATGGAATGCTGACGATTGCTGAAGCCAATACTTCAAAATTTGCGGTATTGAGCCAGACTAAAATAATGGACGGACAGGATGCCTGGGGCCCCATTGCCATTGCAGACGGTAAACTGATTATGAGAGATTCTAAACAAATGTTGTGTATAGATATCAGAAAATAAAATTATAAATGAAGAAAGAATATATAATTGTAATATTGGTAATTTTGATTTTAGCCGTAATCGCTTTTATGGTCAATGATTTATTCTTTTCTGAGAAGCCTCAGGATAATCCTTATGAACTGAATACTGATAGTTTGAAAAAAACAGATCCTCATTTGATTGGTTATAAAGAGATTTTTCAGATTCATGTTGCTATGGATGAGTTGAATGGAATTGCTATTGATAATAAAGATCATATTCTGGTGGCAGGAAGTAATTTAATCGTTTATGATCAAAACTATAAAGAACTACAAAGCTGTAAACTCGCTGAAGTAAGCAATTGTCTGGCGGTGAGTTCCGGAAACGAAATATTTTTGGGAATGCAAACACATATTGAAGTCAGAAATATGCAGTGTAAATTGCTCAGGCGATGGAAATGCGGAAATACTGAATCGATACTTACAGGAATAGCAGTGGATGACGAAAATGTTTTTGTGGCAGATGCTGAGGAAAGACTGGTGCATCAATATGATTTTAAAGGAAAGTTTATCAATAATCTGGGGATGGAGGATACATTGAAAGGAGTTCCCGGCATTATCATCCGAAGCCCGTTTTTTGATGTTTCTATTGGAAGGGATCATGAAATCTGGATTGTAAATCCGGGGATGTATCAATTGGTAGCTTTTGATAAAAAAGGGAATATGAAATCATCCTGGGGCAAACAATCAGATGAAATCGACGGGTTTTGCGGATGTTGTAATCCAACCCATATTGCATTACTTTCTGATGGCTCATTTGTAACTAGCGAAAAAGCAATACCCCGTGTGAAAATTTATTCTCAGACAGGAGAATTCCAATGCATAGTTGCCGGACCCGATCAGTTTGACGAAGGTACCAAAGGACTGGATCTTGCTGTGGATTCTAAGAGCAGGGTTTATGTTTTGGATGTTGTCAGAAAGCAAATCAGAGTTTTTGAAAAAAAGTAAAGCTTAGGAAATAGTGGACAGAAGATTGTTTATCAATAATATGACAAGAGTTTCAATCCTGATTGGATTGAGTGTAATGAGCGGTGTGCTTTTATTTAAAAATGGAGCAACTGAGGATTGTGATTTTCAGTTTGTCTGCAGCAAATGCCGGAATCTTTCTGGCTGCAGATTGCCTGCAGCCAATAAATTTAAAGAGATTAACAGATTAAAATAACTTTTGAATGAGTTCCGAAAAAAAACGCAATGATATTTCACGTCGTGAATTCTTCCGCAAAGGCATGCAATGGTCAATTTTGCTGGGAGTGGGAGGGATTACTGTGGGGCTTATTTCAAAATCAATGGCTGGGAAAACAGTCTGGCAGATAGATACCAAAAAATGCATACAATGCGGAAGATGTGCCACCAATTGTGTTAAAAATCCTTCAGCGGTGAAGTGTTTTCATGGCTACGACCTTTGCGGATACTGCGATTTATGCGGTGGATATTTCAGACCAGGAACCAAGAATTTAACTACTGCCGCCGAAAATCAGCTTTGTCCTACAGCAGCTATCAACCGTAAATTTATTGAAGAGCCATTTTTTGAATATGATATTGATAAAGCCTTGTGCATAGGATGTGGAAAATGTGTGAAAGGCTGTGGCGCTTTTGGCAATGGATCACTTCAATTGCAGATTGATCATAGTTTATGTGATAACTGCAATGATTGTGCAATAGCTCGTGATTGTCCATCCAAAGCAATATCCAGGGTTGTTTCTAAAAAAGCTTATCTGATGCAGGGTTTAAGAGATCATAATGAATGGAAAAACAAATTGTAAAAACGTAGATGAGTAAAATTAAAAATATAGCTATTTATTTACTGTTTGTAATGTTAACATTGCAGACCTTCCATCTGTCTGCAAAAAATCGCTTTCCAAAACCTGAATTTGAATCGGGACATACACAGCCTGTGACTATTACACCCTCTCCCAGGGCAATTTTCTTTGAATACATGGATGTAGTTGTTTTGCTGGCATCGCTTTCGCTGATTAGCTGGTTTATTTTGAAAAAGCGTTCCCGGAAAGCTGTTTTCTGGATGTCGGTTTTTACAATTCTTTATTTTGGCTTTTACAGGGAAGGATGTATTTGTTCGATAGGTGCAATTCAAAATATTACATTGGCTCTCTTTAAATCCAATTACAATATTCCGCTGACCGCTTTGATTTTTTTTGTAATCCCGATAATCTATACCCTCTTTTTTGGACGAACTTTTTGTGCGGGAATATGCCCACTTGGAGCTTTGCAGGACATCGTAGCTTTTCGTCCGATGCCTGTGAAAACATGGCTCGAAAAAGTACTTGGGATCATCCCATTTATTTACCTTGCCTTTGCAATACTTTATGCTGCTACAGCCACTGATTTTGTTATTTGCCGATACGATCCTTTTGTGGGATTTTTCAGGCTTGATGCAAGCTTTTCTATGTTGGTCATTGGAGGCTTGTTGCTGCTGATCGGTGTCTTTATTGCACGACCCTATTGTAGGTTTTTATGTCCCTATGGTGCATTGCTGAATATTGTAAGCCGTTTTTCATACAAACACATGTCGATAACACCATCTGTATGTATTAACTGTAAACTTTGCGAGAATGCATGTCCGTATGGTGCTATCAATATGCCGGCTGTTGTAAAAGAAAAAGAAAAGACAGAAGTAATGGTCAGAAGGTATATTTTGTTAAGCATTATCCTTCCTGTATTGGTTTTTTCAGGGGCCTATATTGCTTCCAATTTTCATGAAAATCTGGCTATGGTTCATCACAAAGTAAAACTGGCAAATGAAATAATGATGAATACAAATTATGGGGTCATTGGAAAAGATGCCATAGAAATTACTGCTTTTAAATCGTCTGGCCACACCAATGAACAATTATTTACAGAAGCTGCCAAAATTGTTGATGAATTCAAAACAGGCAGTTGGTTTTTTGGTGGATTTATAGGATTGGTTTTTGGCCTGACTTTGATAGGTTTATCTGTATTTAAGTATCATCCTGATTACAGTCCGAATAAAGCAAGGTGTATGAGTTGTGCAAGGTGTATGAAATATTGTCCCGTTTTACCTGAAAAGAAATGATAAAAGAACGCATACAAACTAATTTAAAAGTCCGTTTCTGGAGATACCTGCTGATCATTGCAGGGGTATTTTCATTTGCTGTTTGTATTCTGATGATTGCCAATTATCTTCAGATGAATACTTCCGATCCGGTAAATACCAAATTAATGAATTCCCTGGTTGAAAAATTAAATAAAACTCCGGACGATCAGATGCTGAGAAATGAAATCAGAGTGATGGATCTTCTTGCAAGGAAAGCTTATTTCACAACACAATGGCAAATCAGATTTGGGGCTTATTTATTCTTCACAGCTATCATTATTATGGTGATTGCTGTTATGATGCTGGATGCACTTGACAAAAAAATTCAGCCCATTACTCATGTAAAAAACGATACATTGCCGGGTACTCAAAAAACAGCAAGAAAATGGATAAGTATTGCAGGACTTGGACTTGCCGTTCTAACTTTGATTCTTGCTTTTCTGTCGCATAAAGATTTAGGCAGCAAATTTTCAAGAAAAGAGGTTTCGGAAAACAGCATGAACGTCAATGATACAACATCAACTGTTTCAAATCAGATTCCATTGCAGGATACTACAATTACTGATACTGTTCAGGGTTCAAATTCCCTTGAATTCCCGACTGCTGCTATGAAAAACAACTTCCCTTCCTTCCGTGGACCGGGAGGTAACGGGATTGCCTATCAGAAAAACCTTCCTGTAAACTGGGATGGAAGCAGCGGAAAGAATGTGCGGTGGAAAACAGCCATTCCGCTACCAGGATTCAATTCCCCTGTTGTATGGGGAGAGTTTGTTTTTCTGTCAGGAGCGGATGGTTCAAAACAGAAAGTATATTGTTTGGATAAAAATTCAGGAAAAATATGTTGGACTGCCGATGTAAGCAATATTCAAGGCTCTCCTTCCAAATCGCCAAAGGTTACTGAAAACACAGGTTATTCAGCCCCAACTGTTACAACGGATGGTGAAAATGTTTATGCTGTTTTTGCCAGCGGGGATATTATAGCAGTGGACATGAACGGTAAGAAAATATGGGCCAGAAATCTGGGCACTCCCGTTAATCATTATGGTCATTCGTCATCATTAATGTTGGTGGAAAATAAATTGATTGTTCAATACGATCAGAGCAATGCTGCCAATCTTTATGCATTGAACACACAGAGCGGTAAAACAATCTGGACAACTTCCCGGAAAGTTAAAATATCATGGGCTACTCCTGTCATTGTAAATACTGGCTCAAGAATTGAAATTCTATTGATAGCAGAACCCTTTGTAGCTTCATACGATCCAAATACAGGGAAAGAACTCTGGAAAATCGACTGCACTTCAGGGGAGGTAGGTCCTTCGGTGGCTTATGCAAATGGAATTGTGTTTGCACTTAACGAATATGCTAAATTAGTAGCTATACAATGCGGAGCACAACCTAAAATTCTCTGGGAGAATAATGATTATTTGTCAGATGTTCCCAGTCCTGTAGCAAATGATAAATACCTTTTTGTAGTAACCAGCTACGGTGAAGTGGCTTGTTACAATCCCAAAACCGGGGATAAGTACTGGAATCATGATTTTGCATCTCCAACCTATTCTTCACCTATACTGGCAGGAGAAAAGGTCTATTTATTGGATAAAAAAGGAATAATGCATATTTTTAAAGCAGATAAAACCTTTAGTTTGCTTGCTGAACCAAAAATAGGAGAATCAAGTTTTTGTACTCCAGCATTTGCAGAAGGCAGTATTTTTATCAGAACAGAGAAAAATCTTTATTGTATTGGTAAATAAGAGGATGAGTAAAGAAATAATTGATATTGTCGATAGAATAATCGCTGAGAAAGGAAAATCAGTTAACAGGATAATTCCGGTATTACAAGCAATACAATTGGAATTTAATTATTTGCCTGCAGAGGCTCTGGAAAGAGTTTGTGAAATAACAGAAATCACACCATCAAGAATATACAGTGTCTCAACATTTTATTCACAGTTCCGGCATCAGCAAGTAGGAAAACATATCATTCAGGTATGTGTCGGAACTGCCTGTCATGTCAAGGGAGCCATGCTGGTTTACGATGCTTTCCGGAGAATATTGAAGTTGAAAGATGGATGCGATACCGATGCTGAAGGATTGTTTACCGTTTTAAAAGTTGCTTGTCTGGGTTGTTGTACGATAGCTCCGGTTGTTCAGATAGACGATATTACTTATGGAAACCTCACAACAGAGAAAGTTCCTGAAATTTTACAGGATTTTAAGCATGCAATGAATTCTGGCTTTTTAAAACAAAAAGAATCATTCAAGTATGATTCAACAGTAAAGGGCGAAATCAGGATTGGATTAGGTTCCTGTTGTGTTGCCAGTGGGAGTGCTGAAGTAAAGTCCGAATTGGAAAAGACACTGTACAACAATAAAATCAATATCAATGTAAAGCAGGTTGGTTGTGTAGGTATCTGCAATCAGGTTCCTATGATTGAAATTATTAAAGAAGGTGAATCATCGGCTATATATACAAAAATTCAGGCAGAGGAAGTAAGAAACATTGTATTGAAGCATTTTAAACCAGGCAGTATTCGCTCTAAATTCAGAAACAGGATTTACAATTTTGTGGAAAATATTGCCATTGAAGATATTCCTGTATCAAACCATAAATATTCAGCAGAAAAACGGGATACTCCCGTTTCAGAATTTCTGAACAGCCAGATTAATATTGCCACTGAACACAG
>CAZYEM010000186.1:0-2357 GCA_964646395.1 uncultured Bacteroides sp. | reverse complement strand
TTTATGGACCGGATGTTGCTCGAATCGTATCCGTTCAGAATCATTGAGGGGATGATTATTGCAGCTAAAGCAGTAGGTGCTTCCCGGGGAATATTTTACATACGTGCAGAGTATAAGCTTGCTGTAAAACAAATTTTGAGTGCTTTGGATATTTGTCGTCAGCACAATATGTTGGGGATTGATATACTAAACAGCAAATTTTCGTTTGAAATCAGTTTATTTGAAGGTGCTGGTGCCTTTATCTGTGGTGAAGAATCGGCTTTAATCCAGTCGGTTGAAGGCAACAGAGGTTTTCCTTCACTGCGTCCACCTTATCCTTCAGAAAAAGGACTTTGGGGAAAACCAACCCTGATTAATAATGCAGAAACACTTTCTATGATTTCCTGGATTTTTAGAAATGGTGCCAATGAATTCAATAAAATAGGAACAGCAAACAGCAAAGGAACCAAAGTTTTTGCACTAGCCGGAAAAGTGAACCGGGGCGGTCTTATTGAAGTGCCCATGGGTACAACCATAAGACAAATTGTAGAAGAAATCGGTGGAGGAATAGCCGATGGTAAAAAATTTAAAGCTGTACAAATCGGAGGCCCTTCTGGAGGCTGTATTCCGGCTTCAATGGCGGATATTCCCATAGATTATGAATCCTTAAGCCTTGCAGGTGCGATGATGGGTTCAGGAGGACTGGTTGTTTTAGATGAAACCGATTGCATGGTTGATATTTCAAGATTTTTTCTTTCCTTTACCCAGGATCAGTCCTGTGGGAAATGTACGTTTTGCAGAATAGGGACGCAAAAAATGCTTGAAATATTAAATAAAATATGCAGCGGGAAAGGAAAATCTGAAGACATTGTAAATCTGGAGCGACTGGCTTTAAAGACAAAGCAGGGAAGTTTATGCGGTTTGGGTAAATCAGCACCCAATCCTGTGCTGTCAACACTCCGGTATTACCGCCATGAATATGAAGCCCACATCCTTGGTTCCTGTCCGACCGGTAAATGCAAGGATATGATTGAATATGAAATAACAGAAGATTGTATAGGCTGTACAAAATGTGCACAAAGATGTCCTGCAGATGCCATTGAAGCGAAACCACATGAAGTACATGAGATTGATAAAGAGAAATGTATAAAATGCGATATATGTAAACAGATTTGTCCCACAAATGCAGTGATTATAAGATAGAATGATACAATTAAAAATAGATAATATCGAAATTCTTGTTCCTGAAGGGACTACGCTTCTCAAGGCTGCAGCAACAGCGGGGATAACGATTCCTGTGATGTGTTATAACGAGAAGGTGTTAAATCATGCTTCCTGCATGCTATGTGCAGTTAAAAATAATGTTTCCGGGGAATTTCTTCCGAGCTGCGAAGTAAAAGCACAACAAGGAATGGATATCAGCAGTAATGCTGAGGAAGTTGTTGAATTCAGGAAAGATGCACTGGAATTGCTGTTAAGTGATCATGTAGGTGATTGTGAAGCCCCATGCAGAATCAGTTGCCCGGCTTTTATGGATATCCCTCAGATGAATCGTCTAATTGCTAAGGGGGATTTCAAAAAAGCGCTTGAAGTTGTAAAAGAAGAAATTGCGCTTCCTCTGATACTCGGTACAATTTGTTCGGCTCCCTGTGAAAACGCTTGCAGAAGAAAACAGATGGAAGGAGCAGTAGCTATTTGTCAGCTGAAGAAATTCCTTGCTTTAGAAGATAGTAAAACTGATAATTATTATTTGCCGGAAAAAAGCAGTAAGAGGGACGAAAAAATTGCAGTAATCGGAGCCGGAATGGCCGGCCTTTCAGCTGCATATCATTTACTGAAACTGGGATATACTTGTGAAGTTTTCGATAAAAATGAAAAAGCAGGAGGAGCATTATTGCAATTGACAGATGTTGAATTGCCAAAAGGGATATTGGATACTGAAATTGAAATACTTCAACAATTTGGAGTAGTATTCAGATTGAATGCTCATGTGAAATCAGAACAAATTAAAAATGATTTTGATGCGGTGATTCTTGCAAGCGGCGAAAACAGCAAAGTGAACGGTATAGAATTTTCAGAGGCTGACTATACTACTAATAAAGGAGGCATATTTGCCTGTGGTTCAGTAATCCGTCCTTTGAAAATGGCGGTAAAAGTGGTAGCTCAAGGAAAAGCAGCAGCATACGCAGTTCATTCATTTTTATCAGGAGAATTATCAAAGTATCCGAAAAAACCATTCAATTCAAGGTTTGGAAAGCTCAGAGAGGAAGAAATAACAGAATATCTTAAAGAATCAAAAACAGGAGAAAGAAATGAACCAACGAATGGGAATTTGATTGGTTTCAATAAGGCAGAAGCCATTGCTGAAGCGCAACGTT
>CAZYEM010000185.1:0-8486 GCA_964646395.1 uncultured Bacteroides sp. | reverse complement strand
ATCAAGATAAGGTGCTAAATCTTCAATTTTTTCCAAATCTTGTGCTTCTTTAACTATTATAACCTGATAATTGGCCATCATTGGAAAACGTTTGGCATTATTTATAATAGTTGGAATATCAACATCTTTGCCATACATAATTGTTTGATTGAATTCCTTTTCGGTTTCATCAAGTGTATATTTTTCTATATAATCTGATATTTCATTTATATAATAAGGTTCTTCACCTGATAACAAGTATATCGGACGGTAAATCCTATTCTTTAAATCTGTAAGTATTTGCTCAAATGTCATTAAAATGAAAGTATAAATTGTAAAGTTATCAAATAGATTTCATATAACTTCGATATCAGTAATTAATATTGATTGTTATAATCAAAATACAAATGCTTGACTGTGAGTCCATTGTTAATAAGTTGCTTTAAAGAATCAATGCCAATTTCCAGGTGTGAATCTAAAAAATTAGCAGTTACTTTCTTATCAAGTTCTTCTGTTTTAACACCTTCTGATATCATAGGTTGATCTGAAACCAATAAAATGGCACCAGTTGGAATATGATTTGCAAATCCAACAATAAAAATAGTTGCAGTTTCCATGTCAATAGCCATACTTCTGGTTTTACGCAGATAAGCTTTAAATTCATCATCATGTTCCCAAACTCTTCTATTAGTAGTATATACAGTACCAGTCCAATAATCAAGATTGTGATCACGAATAGTAGTTGAAATGGCTTTTTGAAGATTAAATGCAGGGAGAGCTGGTACTTCTTTTGGGAAATAATCTCTCGATGTTCCTTCTCCTCTGATTGCTGCAATCGGAAGTATAAGATCACCTATTTTATTTTTCCTTTTTAATCCACCGCATTTACCAAGAAATAATACAGCTTTTGGTTTTATGGCACTTAATAAATCCATAATCGTAGCAGCATTTGCACTTCCCATTCCAAAATTAATAATGGTAATGTTATTTGCTGTTGCACTTTGCATTGCTTTTTCATTTCCCATTACTTCAACGCTATATTTTTCAGCAAACATTTCAACATATTGAGTGAAATTAACCAGTAAAATATATTGTCCAAAGGCTTTTAATTCAGTTCCGGTATAGCGAGGAAGCCAGTTTTCAACGATTTCTTCTTTTGTTTTCATAAAAATATTTTAATTGAAAAAATTTTACAAATTTACGTTTTTATAAAATATGCTTTGTTAAATTATCAAAACAAATAATTAAGATTTATATAAAAAGCTGAATTTCCATCTTGTATATTATTAGTCCTCCCATAAGTGAAGTTTAACACAAAATTTGAATTTAATACAAAATGAAGACTGCTACCATAGCCAATGTGGATCTTTTCTTCATCATAATCTATGTTGTAATCAACGGGAATATAAGTTTTGTTAAAATCGTAAAACTGAATAACCTGACCTAAATCTGTAAAACCACTTAATGCAATATAAAAATTCTGTTTTAAAAATTTTGTTCTTAAAAATTTCCATCTTGCTTCAAAATTACCATATAACATCCCTTCACCAACAATCCTGTTTCTCAATATGCCTCTTACTGTTTTTGCACCTCCCAGCCCATCTCTGGTAGGTTTGTTTGATGAAAACAAAAATGGAAGCATATAAAATGGCATTTCTCCAGCTATTTTTCCTTGATATGCAATGCGGCATGCAAGGTTTAAAACTTCTTTTTTTAAAGTAAAATATTGACGATGGCTTACTGCTATCTGAGCATAATTATAATGATTACCAATAATTGAAGGAGCGTATAGTAATAATGCTTCAGTCCAGATTCCTTTCATTGGATTTGCTTCATTATCGCGGGTATCATAAACCAAGCCTATTTTTAACAGTTGCGTTGTTCCTCCTTGCTGTTGATTTTCTGGAATTACTTTCCATGTTTTATACTTTTCAAATAAGCTGGTTGTATCATTTACAGCCGGTAATAATTTGTCAGCATCTTTCCCTTCATTCAAACGATTTATATCAACTTTTCCGATAGTGTTATCATAAATTCCATACCCTAAAATCCATTGAAGATTTCTATTCTTTCGTAAACTTTGAAAATCAAAAGTTGCTCTAAGAAGTTGCCGGTCAATTCGATAATACATCCTTGAAATATAATTATCATTATTTTCTATTTCAAAATCATGATTATAATAAGCTTTATATCCATTAAATCCATAAAAATCAAGTGCTTGCTCCTGAAAATAACTCAAATCCCCAGTGAAACGGATTCCTTTTATTAAATATTTCGAATCATAGGATATTTGATTGATTCCACTTCCTTTTGTTGTCCTCGACCATTCTAAATAAATGGAATGACGATAATTAGGATAAATAGTACCATCTCCATAATCATAAAGGTTTAACGCAGCTCCATATTTAAAACCAATATCAGAGTCAAAAGCAATAGCCGGAACTGCTCCAAAACTCCAACCCTTAATCTGTTTCTCTTTTTTCTGAATAGAAGTTATTGTATCTATTTGTCCATGAGTAATTAGATACAATAAAAAAAAGCCTATTATTAATAGTTGTTTTTTCAAATAAATATAACTATAATGTTGAATCAATGAATTTTACTAAATATATTAAATCTTTTTCATCTTTAGGAGATATTTTATTTTCTTTGATAAATAATTGTATTTTAGGATTATCTGCAAATTGTTTCATTAATCTTTTTTTAGTTGTTTCCGTTTTTAATAAATTATTATTCATAAAAAAATAATAACTTTTAACGATTATCAATTCATCATCTCTATTCCCAACAGCTAATGCTTCATTGTATTTTGCTTCTTTTACTTTTGCAGAATAATTTGTCAATAAAGTAATTTTACCATTGAAAATAACTTTTGAAAACCCATTTAATATGAAGTCTCCCAACACATTAGTGGTAATAAAATATTCATTTTTATCTTTTAACTTAAAATATTTAGTTTGATTTGCAGGTAAAATCTTGATTATATCAGCATCTTTAATTTCAATAACATTGTTAAAAACATCAATTTTTATAAGTACATTATTAATTGGGATAGAATCAATAGTGGTCAATATATCAGATAATTGCCATTCATCAGAAATATAATTGCTTCCCAAAATTTTTGCTTCATAGCGCTTTTCAGTAAAATGATATGAATTTAAACTCAACGTTTGTGGAGAATTGCTGTTTTCATTATAAATTACTTGACTTTTCGCTGAAAATAAATTTGAACATAGAATTATAATAATTGATAATAATTTTTTATAGAATGATAAATTTCTCATATTCTGTAGTTTGTTTTTAGTTTAATTAGATATTTAAAAATAAATTAATTTGATTTTGTAAAATTAATACTTCTTTTTAAATATAAGGCATTTCGATTAAGAAAAAGATTGTAGATTTGTATTTTAAAAAAATTACGTTGTTTGTTTATGATATTACTTGATTTTCCTCAGTTTCCATTTAAAATTCGTAGTACTGATAAAGGTGAAGATATTTATGATATGATTCGGAAGAAATATGTTTCACTTACTGAAGAGGAATGGGTAAGACAACACTGTATTATGCATTTAATTAACGACAAAGGATATCCGGCATCATTAATTTCTGTGGAGAAAGCATTAAAAGTTAATAATCTGAATAAACGCACTGATATTGTAATTTTTGGACGTGATTTGCAACCTAAAATGATTGTTGAATGTAAAGCTCCACCTATTTTGATAACGAATGATGTTTTTAATCAGATTGCCAGATACAATATGTCTCTTAAAGTTGATTATTTGTTGGTAACTAACGGATTGCAACATTATAGCTGTTTTATAAATCATAAAAGTAGCAGTTTTAAATTTTTGGATAAAATACCGGAATATCAAGAAATTATATAATATCATATTTGATAAATCTAACAATTATGGGTGAAAAAAAATCATGTAAAAAAAACGAGAATATTTCAAAAGATGAAGCAAAATATATTTGCAAAAAGTGTGAAAGGTTTTCAAAAAAGGAAAAACATTTATGTAAACCCAAACAAATAGAAAAGTAATTAAAAAATAATAAAAGAAATTTATGAAAGCAATGATTTTTTTTTTTTTTTTAGGAAGTCGATTAAAACCTTTAACAAACAGTAATCCAAAGGCTTTAGTTGAAATAAATGGTGAACCTCTAATTGCAGGAGTTATCAGAAAACTTAAGAGTGCAGGTGTAACTGATATAATAATAAATATTCATCATTTTGCAAATCAAATGATTGAATATTTTAAAGTGAACAATTTTGATGTGAATATTGAACTTTCAGATGAAAGTAGATTCTTGCTCGATACAGGAGGAGGTTTGAAAAAAGCCGCTCATTTCTTTAATGACGGCAAGCCTTTTTTTGCATATAATGTTGATATTTTATCTAATATCGATTTAATTAAAATGTATAATCAACATATTCAGAATAATGCATTGGCGACTTTGGCTGTTAAAACCAGAAAAAGTATGCGTTTTTTGCTATTTGATGACAGAGATTTACTTTCAGGATGGGAGAATCTAGCTTCCAGAGAATTAAGATTAATAAGAGGAGTAAGAGAAGAGTTACATGCATTTGCTTTTAGCGGAATTCAGGTTATAAATCCTAACGTATTGGAAATGTTTGCTGAAGTTGGAAAGTTTTCAATTGTAGATGTTTATTTGCGTTTGGCTGATGTTGAAAAGATTAATGCATTTCACCACGATGAAGATTATTGGTTTGATTTAGGAACTTTCAAACAATTGCAGGAAGCACAGGATTTTATTAAATCCCTTAAAGTTTAATAAAATTTATAATTTTTTATTTTACAAATAATTATCTGATAATAAAAAAAACCTAAAATCTTTATGACTGTTTTTTTGAAAAAAGTAGCAAATTATCTATTTGAAAATCATAAAGATGATTTGAGTGAAATTTGTGTTGTTTTTCCAAATAGAAGAGCTGGATTATATCTTAAAAAATTTCTATCAGAAAACTATAATAAAACATTATGGTTGCCTCAGATTTTTGCTATAGAAGATTTTATTGAAGAATTGGCTCCAATTTCTTCGATTGATAATTTTGCATTGATTTTCGAGATTTACAAAATTCATTGTGAAATTGAGAATGTTGATGCAAAAACTTTTGACGAGTTTTTGAGCTTAGGAGATATCTTATTGCACGATTTTAATGAGATAGATTTGTATTTGGCTGATGCAAAGAGTTTATTTAGTTATTTAACTGAATCTAAAGCTATTTCAATATGGAATTTAGATGGTAATGAGCTAACTAATTTTCAAAAAAAATATCTAAAGTTTTACAACTCATTATTTGATTATTATTTAAAATTAAATAAAAATTTACTTGATCAACAAATTGGTTATCAAGGAATGTTATATCGATATGTTGCTGAAAACATTACTGTTATAGTTGAAAATATAAAGTGGAAAAAAATTGTTTTTGCAGGATTTAATGCTTTAACTTCTTCAGAAGAGTCAATTATCCTTTCTTTAAAAAAACAAGGAATTGCAACTGTTTTGTGGGATTCCGACTCCTATTATGTTGATAATGAAATTCAGGAAGCTGGTAAGTTTATAAGAACATATAAAAATGAATGGCTTGATTCTAAGTATTTATGGAAAGAGGAAAGTTTTAAGACTACCTCCAAATCAATAAATTTAATAGGAGTTCCTATGAAATTAGGACAGGCAAAATATGCAGGCAATATAGCATCGGATATTTTAAAAAATCAAGGTTCAGTGGATGATACTGCTATTGTCTTGTGCGATGAAAATCTGTTGTTTCCGGTTTTAAATGCAATACCTAGTGAGATTAAATCATTTAATCTTACAATGGGATTGCCTTTTAAAAGCACAATGCTTTATAATTTAGTTGATTGTGTTTTGTTATTACATGAAAATAAACAACGGCTTTCAAATATAGAAAAGGGTAGAAATGGATTTTATTTTAAAGATATTATAAATATATTGGATAATTCTTATCTGAAAATATATTTTAACTTTGATATAATCGTTAAAGATATAAAAAAATCGAATCGGGTATTTTATTATTATGAAGATATTATAAATAAATATTTTCAAAATAATGAATTGGAAATTAGATTTTTATCCTGTATTTTTAACAATTGGCAAAATGATAAGGATATTGTTTTTCAATTAAAGATTTTTTTGCAGATATTTCGTCAGAGTATTGTAAATGAAGATGAAAAGTTAGTTGAGAAAGAAATAATTTTTCATTTTGCAAAATTATTACAAAAGTTATCACAAATTTCTGAAAAAAAGACGGAAGAATTAAAAGTTTCAACTTTTCGGAAACTTTTTAAAAGAATAATTGCGAATCAATCAATTCCATTATATGGAGAACCACTTGAAGGCATGCAGGTTATGGGAATGTTGGAAACAAGGACTTTAGATTTTAAAAATGTAGTTTTATTATCAGTTAATGAAGGAATTTTGCCAGCCTCAAGAAGTTTTAATTCTTTTGTCCCGATTGATATTAAAAAACTATTCGGATTACCTGATTATAGTGATAAAGATGCTATTTTTGCATATCATTTTTATCGATTGCTTCAAAGAGCAGAAAATATAAATATTTTATATAATACAGAGCCGGATGAATTTTCTGATGGTGATAAAAGTCGATTTATTTATCAAATTATTAATGAGTTACCAAAATATAATTCTAATATTATAATAAAGGAGTATGTTTTAAATGTAACATCTGAAATAAAACAGGAAAAACAGGAAATCATTATACAAAAAGACAGTTTTGTATATAAAAGATTAAATGAGATTGCCGTTAAAGGGTTTTCTGCAAGTAAGTTAAATGATTATATAAATTGTTCATTGCAATTTTATTATAAGCATATTGCAGAAATAGCAGAACCTGATGAAACAGAAGAGGTTATTCAGGCAAACACATTGGGTTCGGTTATTCATGAAGTTTTGTCTGAGCTTTATAACCCTTTTGTTGGGAAAGTATTGCAAATAGAATCTGTTAAACGTTTATTGCTAAATGTAGATGAAATAACAGATAAACATTTTGAAAAACAATATAAAGATGGTGATGTGAGCTTTGGTATAAATCTATTGACAGTAAAAATGGCAAAGATGTATATTCGCAATATGCTTAATAACGAGATAGGTAATGTTTCTCAATTAGCAACAGAAAATTTATATTTAAGTATTAAAATGCTTGAAGAGAAGCTGGAATGTGTAATTGATTGTGATTTGGAAGGAATTCCTTTTATAAAATTAATTGGATTTGTTGATCGTATTGATATTGTCGGAGATAAAATCAGAATTGTAGATTATAAAACTGGAAAGGTTGAACAAAGTAATTTAAAATTGACGAATCCAGATTTATTAATTACTGACAATAAGTATTCTAAATGTTTACAGCTGCTGGTTTATGCGTTATTGTATGCAAAAGAAAACCCTGACTATGGTCAATCATTAATTGCTGGCATTTTGTCGATGCGAAATCAAATGAAAGGATTTATAAGTTTGATTTATAATGGAAAAGATGAATTGGATTCAGATGAAATAATACAATTTGAAAAAATATTAATTTCTCTTTTTAAAGAAATTTTCGACGTTAACACCCCTTTTTATCAGACAAAAACGCTTGATAACTGCAAATACTGTGTATATAAAGAGATTTGTGGAAGATAACGGGACTTCTAAAAAACGATTTTTCTTCGTTGAACTTCAATTTTTAACATCCTCATTTTCATTAGTAAACTGAGGATTTTTTTAATATTGTTCGTTTCAAAAAATCTAATTTTCAGAACCCCTTATAATTTATTTGGCATAAAAATTGTTGTAAAATTTACAAATAAATTAAAATAAAAAAACACATGAAAAAATTTGCAATTGTTTTTCTTCTTTTGCTTTTTACAATTAAGTCATTTTCACAATCAGATGAAAAATTTGTAATTAAAATCAATCCGTTAAGTGCCTTGTTAAGAACAGGTTCATTGTTTATCGAAACAAAACTTGATAATTCAAAATCCATTCAGTTGGGAGTAGCATATATGGGTTTAGGCATTGGTGATTTAAAATATTCAGGAATTATTCTTACTCCCGAAATGCGTTTTTATATGAACGAGAGAGCAATTTCCGGAGGTTATATAGCTCCATATTTTAGATTTCAGCGTTATAGCATAACAGATGAAAGCACTTCTCCCAATAGCGAAATATCTTACACTTCGTTTGGTGGTGGATTATTATTTGGCAGACAATGGGTTTTTGAAAGTGGTTTTGCACTTGATTTGTTTGGTGGTCCAAGTTATAATGAAGGTAAATTTAAATATGAATCCGGCAATTCACAGGAAGATAATTTCTTATTTGGATTGAATGGGATGGGAATAAGAATTGGAGTTGCTATCGGTTTTGGATTTTAACAGGACTGGAATTTTCTTAATAATTTAATATACTGTAACACTAGTGTCCGGTTATAAATCAAAGATAGTCAATTGATTATAATCAACAGTCGT
>CAZYEM010000184.1:0-8509 GCA_964646395.1 uncultured Bacteroides sp. | reverse complement strand
TGTATTAGATAAATTATAGCGATGCATCCGATTAAACTTTATAGGCTGAGCTATTAAAACATTTATGTTTAAAAATATTATCAGAAAGAGAATTATTTTTTTCATTTTAATTAATATTAATTAAAATCTTGCTCCTTTGCAGGAGCAAGATTTTATAATTGAAAATTATTGCACTACAAATTTACAGCTTTTAATAGTTATTTTAATATTATTTCCGATTATTGTTTGCATGATTTTCAATTTTCAATCTGTTAAGTATATATTAAATATCCTGCTATTTTCTCTTTTTATGCAATCAAATTGCTCTTCCAATGAGCAATTTGCTCTTATTAAGTTCGGAGATGCACTTATTTTGTTCATCGTTTCTCTTCTGAAGAGCAATTTATGCTTGTTATTTATCGGTTTTGAAGTAAAAACAGGGTAGTTTATACTAAAAAAGGATAAACTGCTTGCTTTTTTATTCGTAGTGGCAGTATTTGGTATTATTAATTGCTCTTCCGAAGAGCAATTTGCTCTTATTTTGTGCAATGCCTCACAAATTAAGTGCAATCTCCTGCTTAATTACTCCAAAATCGGGCAAAAAAAGTAAACAGACGGGCTTCTCTTCATAGTCGCCGGGCAAAGTTTGTTTATTGACCAACTTAATTTGTCAGCTGCCATACTTATTAATATCTTCTCCGTACTATTCCGAATTGTTTATTATTAAAAATTGCTTTTTATTGTTAAACTTCAATAACCAGACTATCATAAGCCAGTTGGATAAAATCGGGTAATTTGGCATTTACATCCTCATGTTTTCCAATAAAATGACTTACATGTGTAAGGTAAGCCTGTTCGGGTTGCAGCTCTTCCAAAACGGCTACTGCTTCGGATACCGAAAAATGAGCATTGTGTTTTGAATTTCGCAAAGCATTTAAAACAATAACCTTCGATCCTTTTATTTTTTCCTTTTCTTCTTCCGAAATAAAACTGGCGTCGGTAATATAGGTAAAATCGCCTATCCTGAAACCAAAAATCGGTAATTTATCGTGCAATACCTGAATGGGTGTTATTTTTATTTCATTAATATAAAAAGGTTCATTCTCAATATTGTGTATGTTTATTTGGGGTGCTCCAAAATAACGTGCCGAATCCAGAAAAATATAGGGAAATTCTATTTTTACAGCTTCCATCACCCTTTCGATACCGTAAATATCTATTCTTTTGTTCAAAACATAATTAAAAGCACGTACATCATCTAATCCGGCAATATGATCGCGGTGCTCGTGAGTAAAGATAACCGCATCCAGATTTATTACATTTTCCCTGATCATCTGAATACGAAAATCGGGACCACAATCAACAACAATGGCAGTTTCTCCATGCTGTATAAGTATAGAAGCCCTGAAACGCTTATCCCTTTTATCTGCTGAAGTGCATACCGGACAATCACATGCTATCACCGGTACTCCAATGGATGTAGCCGTTCCAAGAAATGTTACTTTTATTTTTTCTGTCATTTTTCTGTTGTTATTGTGTTAATTAGTTTAAGTTAAGTGAATTAATAAATTAATTCGTCAATCATATTTCTATCCATAATCAGCTGGTTTTTCATTTCATCCTGATTACTAAAACTCTTTACTTCCCTTATCTTTTTATGAAAGAAAATAGTTGCTGTTTTACCAACCAAATGTTTTTCAAAATCAAACACATGCATATCGATACAGGTATCCGGATGATGTGGCTGATATTGTGTTCTGGCATTTCGGATATTCAGCATACCTCTGAAATAATCATTTTCGCAAATCAAACTTACGGCATACACACCTTGTGGTGGAACCAGTTTAATATCCTCATCAATAAATATACTCATAGTTGGTAAGCCCAGATTTTTACATACCTCACTTCCATGTGTAAGCTCTCCAATGATGATGTATTGATGATCGAGATATGCATTGGCACGCTGTATATCACCTTCGAGCAATGCTTTACGGATTTTTGTGGAACTTACCGATTCATTTTGAATATCCTGTTCGGGTATTTCTTCCACTTCAAAACCATACTCCCCTGCCAGATCGTGTAATGAATTATAGTTGCCTTCTTTATTATGTCCGAAATAGTGGTTGAACCCAACAATTATCTTTTTTGCATTCACCCTTTCCAGCAATATTTTTTTTACAAAGTCCAATGAAGTAGTTTGTGCAAATTCTTTAGTAAAATTGATGATTACCAGATTGTCAAGACCTGCTTTGCGAAGCAATTCTATTTTTTCGCGTTGAGAATTAATCAGTAACAACTCTTTGCCCTCAGTTTCGGGATACAATACCCTGCGGGGATGTGGGTGAAAAGTAATCAAAACCGATTCGCCACCCGTCATTTTTGCAAGTTTGCGAAGCCTATTAATAATGACTTTGTGTCCGACATGAACTCCATCAAAAGAGCCGGTTGTAACAACTCCATTTTTAATTCCTTTAATATCTTCAATGTTTCTGAAAATTTTCATCTGAATTTAAATAATATGTCTTTAACCAATAATTAAATATCATTTTTCTTTACAAAATAGGCCACTTTTTCCAGTGAGGTAATCATATCATACTCTTCCAGAAAAACATGAGACGATACATTAACCGGAGATGGTGTAAAATTAAGAACACCTTTAATACCTGCTATTACGAGATTTTCGGCAACTTTAGCAGCTTCTGAAGCGGGCACAGTAATAATTCCTATTGAAATCTGCTCCTTTTTTATTACCTCAGCCAATTTATCATAATGATAACAGTGAACTCCTGCATACACGCGATCTATTTTCTCGGCATTGGTATCGAATGCCGCAACAATTGAAAGTTTGGAACGCTTTCCTTTTAAATAGCTGATAATAGCTCTTCCGAGATTTCCAACACCTATAACTGCAACTTTCTGTCCGTCGTCGCTGTCAATAATATCACCGATTAAATCTATCAATTCCTGAATATCATACCCTTTTCGCAACGTACCTGAATATCCGATAAGCATAATATCTCTTCTTACCTGAACGGATGTAATATGAAGTAAATTAGCTATTTCGTGCGAAAAGATATGTGTTTTTCCATTTGATGCACATAATAGCAAATTCCGTCTGTACTGGCTAAGTCTTTCGACTGTTTTATCCGGTAATCTTTTGTTTTCTTTCATTTTTTTAAACTTAAAATTAATTATTATTTTACAGGCAATGTTACTGTAAAAGTACTTCCTTTATCAGGAATACTGGTAACTGTAATATCTCCTTCATAGGAATCAATTATCTTTTTGACAATTGATAATCCCAATCCGCTACCCGAAATATTCTTTGTTTTTTGGTTTTTAATCCTTACAAATTCGTTGAAAAGTTTTGAAAGCTCCTCTTCGGTCATCCCTATTCCACTATCTGAAATGGAAATAACTACAAAATCATCCTTTTGTTTAATGGAACAATCAACCCTGCCATCTTTCCTGTTATATTTTATAGCATTTGATATCAGATTATTGAAAACAATTTCCAATTCTCTGGCATCCGCATTTATCGTTATTTCATTATGAGTATTCAAATAAAGGAAAACATCATTCTGAATGGCAAAAGGTTTCATTGAATCCATAGAAACCTGAGCAATTTCTGAAATATTAACTGCTTTGATGTCCCTGTTGGATGTACCGGATTCAATTTTTGTTAAATCGAGCAAATCCATGATAAGTGAACGCATACCTTTAACTCTATCCATTGAACGATTTACAATTTGCAAATAATTTTCCACATTATCACCATATTGCTTTTCCTCAATCATTTGCAGATAACCTTCTATCGCATTCAAAGGAGCTTTTAACTCATGCGACAAAACCGATAAAAACTGAAACCTGATTTGTTTTCCGGCTGTATTCAGCTTTTTGGTCATCCTGCGAAAATAAACCTGCTTGGTAATGGTTTCGATAGACGAACGTAATTCCTGAGGTGTAAATGGTTTGGGTATAAAGTCGAAAGCTCCGTTTTTGGTTGCTTTTACAGCTACTTCCAATGATGCATAAGAGGTAATCATTACAACCAGAATATCGAGATGATTCTTACTTACATATTCCAGAACCTCAATTCCCTGCATTCCCGGAAGTTTATTGTCAAGCAGCATAATGTCGGGCAGACTTTGATTTACCATCTCAATGGCATCTTCACCCGTTGGAGCTTCTATTATCTCAAACTTACAGGCTTCATCCATAAACGGATAAGAAACTGTAAAGTCGCGAAGCACCCTCGAAACGCCTGAACGTATGCCGGGTTCATCGTCAACAACCATTATCTTTATGATTTCCATAGCTATATCTTTAGCAGTTTATTAATCTCCCTGTGCAGCTGATCTCCTCTGATTCCTTTATCCATATATAAATCAGCTTTTATCCATTTGCGTTCTTCCTCCGAATGGACCGCAAAACTCATTCCGGTTTCAGCAGTTACTGCTGTTGCAATAATAATAGGAACATCAGGATATCTGCGTTTCATCTTGTAACTTAAAACAAAACCACTGTCCTCATTTTCCATCATCAAATCGAAAATTGCCAGATCAGGTTTAAAAGTTTCCAGTAATTGTTCAGCTTCATACTGACCATCAGCTGTAACTACCTCAAAACCTAATTTCTCCACCTTAAGTTTCATCTGGAATAAGTAATCCATGTCATCGTCAACTATCAATACTTTTTTCATATCATTTTATTTTTAATTGCCACTAATCTCACTGATAATTCGTGGTGTGCTTTTTTTATTCTGTTTTATACCTTGGTATAGTTATTTTAAATGTAGTTCCTGTTTTTCCCTTGTCGGGATTATTATTGGATGTAACATCTATTTTCCCTTTGTGCATTTTTATTATTCCGTAAATAATGGGTAATCCCAGGCCGGTACCTTTTCCAATTCCTTTGGTTGTAAAAAACGGAGTAAATATTTTCTCCATATTTTCAGGGGCAATACCTGTACCTGAATCGGCAATGCTGATGATGATTTCATCTTCTTTATCACTCAGATTTACATTCAGATCACCGCCCTTTGGCATAGCTTCAATGGCATTTTTAAATAAATTGGTAACCACCTGTATCAGCTGATCGCTATCAACCATTGCCATATTGTTCTTCAGATTTGAATTCAGATTTATATTTACATTAACCGGACAAATTACCGATTGTTTGCTTCTTTCAAATAATTTGTAAATATCTATTTCTGAATAATTCAGCTGATTCTTTCTTGCAAAATTGAGCAATCCTGAAACAATTTTCTTGCATCGGTCGGTTTGCTCCACAATCAGATCCAGATCCTGTTTGATAGGATCATCGGCCTTGCATTCATCTTTTAATATATTGCTGTACATGGTGATAATTCCCAGTGGATTATTCAGTTCGTGAGCAATACCTGCCGAAAGTTGTCCCATGTGTGCCAGTTTTTCCGATTGCTTCAACGCTAATTGTGCTGATGCCAGTTTCTCATTGGAAATAGCCAGATCATGAATATATTTATGTAGTTTTTCGATGGCATAAGGCAAACACATTTCTTCTTCGGCCAGCCCTTTTATGATAGCAATGGCATGTTCGTCACAGGAATCGTAACCACAGGCTCCGCAGTTTAAATGATCTTTCTCACTGAATTTTCCCAATGTTTTCAATACTTCATTGATTTCAGCCCAGGTAGGATCGGGAATTCTGCGATCGGCAGCCAGAAAACTTTGTGTTAAATCAATATCCTTATAGGTATCAATATCTTTTTGCCATTGCACATTATCAATGGTTTTCAATTTATCCTTCACATACTTACTCACCATCATACGGCGGGCAAATCTTTTTCCATTACGGGTAGTTCCCGGACCCATGATACATCCTTCGCAGCAAAGCAATTCCAGGTTATTGGAACGGATAAGTCCATTTTCAAATTCCTTGATGGCTTCGCGGAAATCTATTCTTCCATCGGCAACAATTACATTGCCTTCATATATATTTTCGGGGACATCGGTAGTTTGCAGCAAACCTCTGCTTATTGCAAATATGGCTCCTTTGCCTGCATGAGGAGGATCGAATTCCGAAGGTCTGGACTCCTTATAAGTTATATTTGCTTCAAGAAACATCTCCCTCAGTTCGCGGAATGTTAATACCTCGTCCACTTCCAGCGATTCTGCCTTTTTGGCAATACAAGGTCCTATAAAAACTACTTTTATATCATCGCCGTATTTCTTTTTAACCACTCTCGACATGGCAACCATTGGCGAAGCTATCGGAGCAAGGTAAGGAACAAGTTCAGGGCTGTAATGCTCAACATAAAATGCAATTGCCGGACAATCGGATGAAATAAATCCTTCTTCTTTGGGATGCGTTAATATATGTGCATATTTCCGGGCAACCAGATCGGCACCGAAAGAAACTTCAGATACATAATCGAAACCCAATTGCCTTATCATGCCAACCAGCGTTTTGTAATCCTTAATTTCTTCAAATTCGGCAGGGAAACTCGGTGCTATGATAGCTATGGTTTTTGAACCGGATTTGAGCAGTTCAAATACTTCATTGGTTGCTTTGAGGAAAACTTTTGCTTCCTGAATACAGACTTTAACGCAGTTGCCACAGCCAATGCATCTTTTGTCGATAACCTCAGCCTGTCCGTTTACTATCTTAATGGCTTTTACCGGACATTCGCGTACGCAGGTATAGCAAACCTTGCATTTGTCCTTTATTGTAAAAACCAATTGTTGTTTATGTGCCGGCATAGTTTAGTTAAATGTTTATAAAGTTTATAAAGTTAAAAGTTTATAAAGTTAAAAGTTAATTAGTTAAAAGCTCCCTGTAAGTATTTCTTTGTTCTTTCCATTTTAGGGTTCTCAAATATTTCTTTTGCAGGTCCTTGCTCAATTACTTCGCCCATATACATAAATATTACATGGTCGGCGATACGGCGTGCCTGACGCAAAATATGTGTAACCATCACTATGGTATATTGCTGCTTCAATTCAACAAACTTCTTTTCGATGGCTTCGCTCGAAATAGGATCCAGTGCTGAAGTGGGTTCATCAGCAAGGATAATTTCAGGGTCAACTGCCAATCCTCTTGCCAGACATAAACGCTGCTGCTGTCCGATGGAAAGTTTGCTTGCAGGTTCGTGAAGACGGTCTTTAACTTCATCCCATAAACTAACTATTTTCAGATAGTTTTCCACTCTTGCATTTAATGCCTTTTTGTTGCGTCTGCCACTTATCTTTAATCCATAAGCTACATTGTTGTAAATATTCATGGGCAATGGAAACGGACGTTGCGAAAGCAATCCCATTTTCTTACGGATTTCGGTAACATCGGTATTGGTATGCAATATATCTTCATTATCAATAAAAATACTTCCGTTGATTTTTACATCAGGATACAAATCGGTCAAACGATTCATGCATTTGAGCAAGGTGGTTTTGCCACAGCCCGACGGACCTAATATAACGGTTAGCTTATTTTCGGGAATTTCGATATTGATATCCTTCAGTATATGCTGCTTACCTATATAAAGGTTTAGATTGTCAACTTTTATTTTTGTGTTGTTATCCATGATATGATTTAGATTCTGTTTTTATGATATTTTTTTGATATGGCTCTTGACGAAACGCTGATAATAAGTATAATAATGGTTAAGATAGCTGCACTTGCATAAGCACGGTTTTGCACTTCGGGAACAGGCGAACTCAACTGGAAAAAGATGGACAAAGGCAAAGTAGCAGCCGGCTCACTTAGCGAAGTGGGAATATTATCGGTATAACCTGCTGTAAACAATACCGATGCAGCATCACCTATGGCTCTTCCGAAGGATAGCAAAATGGCGGTAACAATTCCCGAAAAGGATTGCATAAGCACCACTCTGAAAGATGTTTCGGTTTTGGTGGAACCCAGCGATAAGGCTGCTTCGAGCAAACCGATAGGCGAAGTTTTAAGGATTTCATCACAGGCTCTTATCATAATGGGTAATATGAAAAGGGTTACGGTAATTATACCGGCAAGCAACGATGTTTTTATTCCCAGAAAAACCATCAGGCTAAAGCCAAAGGCTCCATAAACGATGGAAGGAACACCCCATATAAGGTCTAATAAATAACGGATAAAATTTAATACCCGCTTTTGTTTTATAAGGTAAACGTTCATAAACAACGCTACCGGCACACCAATAATAGTTGCCAGAAAAGTAGCCCCTACCGACAAATAAAGTGAACCCACTATGGCATTGAGCACGCCGCCTTCCTTGCCGTAATAATAACCTCCGTGAGGCCGCTGGGTAAGCATTTCCCACGAAAGGGAGCTTAATCCTTTTTTAAAGATGCTGTAAATGATTAATCCCAATACAAATAGTATAATCAGATTGCTCAACAGCATCAGTCCCCTGAAAAAATATTCTTCTATTTTCTTTAACATTCAGTTTGTAAAGTTATTAAGTTTGTAAAGTTATTAAGTTTATAAAGTTTGTAAAGTTTATAAAGTTTATAAAGTAAAAGTGCCTTGAGTACTTGTAAATAGTTATGAGTAC
>CAZYEM010000183.1:0-8594 GCA_964646395.1 uncultured Bacteroides sp. | reverse complement strand
GGGAAATATTTATGCAAGCTTGTGAAACTCATGATAAAGGTATTGCATGTGTAGGATATAGAGTTATTAATCAAAACTTATGGGATGTATTAATTGTAAAGGCTGATAGTTTAGGTAATAAGCAGTGGGAAAAAACTATTTCAATGGGAAATTATAGTGGAGGGAGTAAAATAATCGAAACCACTGATAAAGGATTGTTGATTTGTGGTTATAGAAGTTCCTATACTCAAGGGTTTGGAGGTCCTTTTGTTATTAAAACTGATAGTATAGGCAATTTACTATGGTATCGTTATCTTGGAGGAAATGAAAAAGACGGTGCCGCTGCAATAGCTATTACTTATCAAGGAGATTATCTGGTTGCACTTGGATATTCTTATCATACTTATAATTCTAATCAATATTGGGATGGTAAATTAAATGTTCTTAAATTAGATATCAATGGCAATACGATTTGGGATAAAATGTATGATACTATAAGATATGATTATTCTGTTAACAAAATACAAGTATTAACTAATAATGATTTTATTGTAATGGGAACATGTGTTGACCATGAAATATTATATAGTTTTAGAGCTTCATTTTTCTTTAAGTTAAACAACAATGGTGATAGTATTTATAGGAAAATATATTCATATTCTCAAAATTATTATAATGGTAATTTTTTATTTGACAATGTATTAAATGCAGATGGAAGTATTACTGCTATTGGACATGTAGAAGTAGATACCATGCAACCCTACCAAAAGATTTGGATTGTAAAAACCGATAGCAACGGCTATGCCCCTGGCTGCTACCCAACAGGGGTAGAAGAGTATTATTACACTCAAAGAGGAGAACTCAGCATCTACCCCAACCCTGCCACTACCCAAACTACCATAAGCTACACACAGCAAAATAAAGAAAGCCAGCTGCAAATATATAATATGTTAGGGCAACTAATATATGAAGAAAAACTAAGCAAAGGTAGCAGCCAAACAACGATAAACACAAATGGCTATAAGCAGGGTTTGTATAAAGTGGTGGCGGGAGAGAGCAGTGGTACGCTTATGATTAACAATTAGGCTCTCTAAAAAGGAGAAAGCTTAACGAACAGCATTTTGTTTTGTACCGGATACTGTTTCTATAACTCTTACGGTTATACTAAATAATGATATAATTCCGATCGGTAAGATGTTATTGCCAGAGGAATGTCGTCATCTCACAAATTTCCTATACAATATAAGTTTTATCAACTATAGTTTTGTATTTTTGTAAACTAATTTTATTGCTGATGAGAAAGAAAGTTGATTTTCTGGTAATAGGCTCTGGCATTGCAGGTTTAAGCTTTGCACTTAAAGTTGCAGACTATGGCAACGTATGCATCATTACCAAATCACAGGCCGATGAAGGTTCTACAAAATATGCACAGGGCGGTATTGCAGCCGTAATGTACACACCCGACACTTACGAAAAACATATAAAGGATACCATGATTGCCGGTGATGAACTGTCGGACGAAAACATTGTACGCATAACCATAACCGAGTCAACAGACAGAGTGAAGGAACTCATAGAATGGGGAACAAATTTCGATAAAAATGCATCAGGTCAATACGATCTGGCAAAAGAAGGCGGACATTCCGAATTCCGTGTTTTGCATCACAAGGACAATACCGGCAACGAAATAGAAAGAGCTTTGTTGGATAATGTTAAAGCCCATCCCAACATAGAAATCCTCGAAAATCATTTTACAGTTGATATTATTACCCAACATCATCTGGGTATAGAAGTTAACCGTCGCACTAATGATATAAAATGCTATGGTGCTTATGCCCTGAATGAAAACACAAACGAAATAGACACCTATCTGTCAAAGCTTACATTAATTGCAACCGGTGGAAATGGCAATGTTTACAATACAACAACAAATCCGGTTATATCTACCGGCGATGGCATTTCTATGGTTTACAGAGCAAAAGGCAAAGTGGAAAACATGGAATTTATTCAGTTTCATCCTACTTCACTTTACAATCCCAACGAAAAACCCTCATTTCTCATTTCGGAAGCATTAAGAGGTTTTGGTGCTATTCTCAAAACTCAGGACGACAAAGAGTTTATGCAGAAATATGATGAAAGGGGATCTCTGGCTTCGCGCGATATTGTTGCAAGAGCTATCGACAGCGAAATGAAAATAAATGGTTGGGATTATGTGTATCTTGATGCCCGCCATTTAAATAAAAACAAACTCATCGACCATTTTCCGACCATATACGCAAAATGCCTGAGCATAGGAATTGACATCACCAGAGAAATGATTCCGGTGGTTCCATCAGCACATTATAATTGTGGTGGTATAAAAGTGGATGAATGGGCAAGAAGTTCAATTAAAAACTTATATGCTTCCGGCGAATGTGCTTCCACAGGCTTGCATGGAGCAAACCGTCTGGCTTCAAACTCCCTGCTCGAATCTCTGGTATTTTCGCACAGGGCAAGTATAGATGCATTGCAGAAACTTGAGCGTATTGAATACTGTAACGAAATACCCGACTGGAATGCCGAAGGTATGGTTCTGAACGAAGAAATGGTTCTTATTACACAATCATTAAAGGAATTACAGCTGATAATGTCAAACTATGTGGGAATTGTAAGATCCGATCTTCGTTTAAAAAGAGCATTGGACCGACTCGAAATCCTGTACAGGGAAACGGAAGATTTGTACGACAAATCAATATTAACAGTGAAATTATGCGAATTGAGAAATCTGATAAATATTGGTTATCTGATTATTAAAATGGCAATGGAACGCAAGGAAAGTATTGGTTTGCATTTTTCTATAGATTATCCGAGGAGAGATATTTAAATCAAACAATAATAAATCAATTAAATAGCAATTGTATGAAAAAATTTGCAGTAATAATAGCCGGATGTGGCGTTTATGATGGAGCCGAAATCCACGAAGCGGTATTAACGCTTTTGGCTATTGACAGGAATAAATGCAGCTATCAGATATTTGCACCTGACATTGACCAACATCATGTAATCAATCACTTAAATGGAGAAGTTACCAACGGAAAACGAAATGTTTTAGTAGAATCAGCACGTATTGCCAGGGGAAATATCAAAGCATTATCCGAATTTAATCCAGTCAATTACGATGCTATCATTTTCCCCGGAGGTTTTGGTTGTGCCAAAAACCTTTCCACTTTTGCTTTTAAAGGAGCAGATTGTGAAGTAAACCAGGATGTTGAAAATGCAGTTATCTCAATGGTAAAAGCCAGCAAACCGGTTGGTGCATTGTGCATTGCTCCGGCAGTAATTGCACGGATACTTAAAAATGTGGATGTTACAATTGGACAAGACGAAAACACAGCTGCCAACATTGAAAAAACCGGTTCACACCATATCAGAACCAATCATGGTGAAGTAGTGAAAGACAGTAAATTAAAAGTTTTCTCCACACCTTGTTATATGTTGGATGCAAGCATTTCTCAAATTGCTGATGGGGCTGAAAATATCGTAAAAGCAATGATAAAAGAAATGTAATGTTTAGCAAAACAACTAAGTTTCTTTCTTTTCCGGAAACAGTAATACTGATTATCATCGTATTTTTATCGGCAATCAGCACAACTGTTTTTTCACAAACCCCTGATTATGCTTTTGTAAAAAGTAATGATATAGTTGCAAAGGACAGTTTGGGAAACCCATACAAATTTCCATGGACAGGTGGCATGAGCAATTCACAGTTTTCTACTGTCGATTTAAATGCAGATGGAATAAAAGATTTGGTGGTTTTCGACAAAATAGGAAATCGGATATTGACTTTCCTGAATTCAGGAATTACAGATTCAATAAGTTATACTTTTGCTCCCGGATTTGCATTGGCTTTCCCCGAAATTCACAGCTGGATGCAATTAATTGATTTCAACAACGATGGAAAAGAAGACCTTTTTACCTATTCCAACGGTGGAATAAAGGTTTTTAAAAATACTTCAACGTCTTCACTTTCATTTAATCTGATTAAAGAACCCATTTTGTCATCCTATAATGGCAATTATACCAATCTTTTCTGTCTTTCGGAAGACTATCCGGCTATTAGTGATATTGATGGCGATGGCGATCTGGATATTTTAAACTTCTGGGTTTTGGGAAGGTTTGTAAATTATCACAGAAATCTTTCGATAGAGAAATATGGAATCCCCGACTCACTGGATTATGAACTTGCCGACGAAAGCTGGGGATGTTTTGCCGAAGACGAAGGCTCAAATGTTTTAATGCTAGATACTTGTTTAAATGGAAGCAAATCAATAGTTTTGAAAAACTTTAAACATTCCGGCTCCACTTTGCTTGCCGAAGATTTTAATGGAGATGGATTAAAAGACTTGATTATAGGCGATGTGGATTATTCCAATCTCATAAAACTGACAAACACAGGTTCCGTTTCCAAAGCAAAAATGACTATTCAGGATACAATGTTTCCTTTGCTTAATAAGCCTGTTAAATTATATTCTTTTCCTTTAGCCAATTATCTCGATGTAAAAAACAAAGAAAAAAAAGATTTGTTGGTTTCTTCTTTCGATCCAGGATTGACAACAGCCGAATCATTCAAAAGCAATTGGTTATATAAAAATCAGGGCACTAACAATCAGCCTGTTTTTAGTTTTCTGCAGGAAGATTTTTTCCAGAAAGATATGCTCGACTTTGGCACAGCAGCATTTCCGGTTTTATACGACATTGATAATGACGGACTAAAAGATTTATTTGTTGGTAATATTGGCTACAGAGATACTTCATATATGCTCAATGGTATTCTTAATTCAGTATTTGTAGCTGAAATAGCCTTTTTCAAAAACGAAGGAAGTATAAATACTCCTGTTTTCAAATTAATTACCCGCGATTTTGCAAATATTTCAGCATTGCATTTGCAGGGAGTTTATCCTGCTTTTGGAGATTTGAATAATGATGGAAAAGCCGAAATGATTATCGGAAATGCAGATGGAAAACTTCATCTTTTTACAAATAATGCAACAATAGCAAATCCGGATTTTGTTTTATCACAAACCAATTATCAGAATATTGATGTTGGGGAATTCAGCACACCACAGCTTTTCGATTTAAATAAAGATGGACTGCTCGATCTGGTAATAGGCGAACGTCAGAATTTCTGGAAAGATGCAGCCAACAACATAATTGCAAGGAAAGGAAACCTTAACTTTTATAAAAACACTGCTACGGCAAACAATCCTTTTTTTACCTTAATTACCGATAGTTTGGGTGGAGTGGATATTACAAATTACGATATTTCCAATTATGGATTCAGCACTCCTTGCCTTTTCAGAACTGCTGCAAATGAAACAAGATTATTTGTGGGAAACGAAGAAGGAAAAGTTTATTATTATAAAAATATCGACAATAATTTAAATGGAAACTTTAGTCTTACAGATACACTTTCTTTCGTTTATGGAAATGCCAACTATCAGATTATTGAAGGTATAAGAAGTGGAATTGCAGTTGCCGATATTAACAATGATGGATTTTTGGATGCTTTTATTGGAAATGCAGCCGGAGGAATTTCGTTTTTTAAAGGAAGTCCGTTAAATACAAGTATTGAAGAAGATATAATAAACAGTGATTTTAATTTTGAGATTTATCCTAATCCGAGCAATACCTATTTTAATATTAATTTATCAAAATCAAAAGAAACTTTTTCATATATTATTGACATTTATGATATTTATGGCAAAATAATAGTAAAGAAAACTATAAATAATAGCTCTGATTTAAAAATTAACATTTCCAATTTAAGTCAGGGTATTTATGTTTGCAAAATATATTTAACTGATAATCTGAATATCATAAATTATTTAGCAAGTAGAAAATTTATTATTAATCGCTGATATTTATTTTATAAATTTTATTTTTTGATGGGCAACACATTTATATATATATTTGTCTTAGCTTTGCAATTCAATTTTTAAAATAGCAATTAACTCAGTTTTTTAAAATGAAAAAAATTAACCTTGTCTTTCTTTTATTTTTTGTGATTCTCTCAACTAATTTATTTTCACAAAACACACAATCAAAACCAAATACAGATTATTGGGGAACATTTTGCCTGGTTTCAACTACTGCAAATGATACCAATTATTTTAATGTTGATTTAACCCAATTACTCACAGATTTTGAAAAAGTTTACTTTAAAAATTATTTTCAGGAGCAGGATGTTTTCAGTTCAAGTATTTTAACTTACAATGTTCTGGAAAACAAAGCTATTATAGCTGTTCCTCAAAAATATAAAGTGGAGGATTTCCGTCATTTTATGGCAAATATGAAGAAAATGACACAAACTGCTGAATATAACTGGACAGCTGCACAAAAAAAAGAATACATTTTAACTCATAAAAATAAATAATATGAAAGCATTATATAATATTTTAATAATAGCATTGCTTTTTATTTCAACACTTGCTAATGCTCAAGGTATAAGCTGTGCTGGTGCTTCTCCATTTTGCACAGGTTCATCCTATAATTTCCCTGCCGGAGTAAATGCACCGGCTGCACCCCCAAGTGGCACACCGGGTCCTAATTACGGATGTCTTGGTTCTCAACCAAATCCAGCATGGTATTATATGCAGGTAGGTACATCAGGAAATATAGAATTACATATCAATGGAAGTAATAATTATGATGTTGATTTTTGTTGCTGGGGTCCATTTACCAATCAAACCTCACCATGTTTAGCAGGTTTAACTGCTGGAAGTCCAACACCAACTCATCATGCTCCTGGTCCTTCACCTAGTTATCCTTCTGCAAATATGGTTGATTGCAGCTATGATGCAAGTTTTGAAGAATGGTGTTATATTCCAAATGCTGTTAGTGGTACTTATTATATACTTTTACTTACAAATTACTCTAATCAAACACAAAATATTGTTTTTGCCCAATCAAATTTAGGACAACCAGGTGCAGGAACAACCAACTGTGGAATTCTGCCTCCAACTACAACCAACAATGGACCAATCTGCGAAGGGGACACGTTGAAACTGTTTGCTGCTACCATTGCAAATGCACAATATTTTTGGGCAGGTCCCAATAATTTTTCATCTGTATTGCAAAATCCAAAGATACCTAATGCAACTGTAGCAAATGCAGGTACTTATTCTGTTTTGATTATGATTGGTACACAAATGAGTCCCGAAACACAAACCACAGTTGTTGTTCATCCAAAACCAACTATAACAGCCACTGCTGATACAATATGTTTTGGAGAAACAGCTTCCATTTTAGCTTCAGGAGCTAATTCATACAGCTGGAATCCGGGAGGAACTTCAAATCCATTAGTTGTTAGTCCTGCAATTACAACAAATTATACAGTTATTGGTACTACATCATTTGGTTGCAAAGATACAACCGCAACTTTTATTCAGGTTAATCAAAAGCCTATAGTTACTGCTACAACCGCAACTATTTGCGATGGTTTTTCCGCTACATTAACTGCAAGCGGAGCAGCAACATACCAATGGAGCAATGGTTCTACAACTCCTCAAATAACAGTAAGCCCTAACGTGTCAACAACTTATTCAGTAATCGGTACAAGCAATGAAAACTGCGTTGATTCAACTACAACTTCTGTAACCGTAAATCCAAATCCGAATATCACAGTTGATGATGTTGAAATATGTGCAGGCAAAATGGCTCAACTAACGGTTATGAATGGTTCTCCAAGTTATAACTATGTATGGAACAATTCAAATATAGGCGATATTTTGAGTGTTGCACCAACTACTACTTCACAATACTGGGTTATTGCAACCGATGTAAATGGTTGTGTTGACAGCGATACCGCTTTTGTAAATGTTCATCCGCTTCCAATTGCTAATTTTTTGGCAGATCCAAGTAAAACATCAACAGAAAATCCAACTATTCATTTCCTGGATCAGTCAACAAATGCTAATATCTGGAACTGGAATTTTGGAAACATAAATTCACCAAGCAATACATCAACCTTACAATCACCATATCATACCTATACTGGTGTTGGTCAATATACAGTATGGTTATCCGTTGAATCAGATTTTGGATGCAGGGATTCTATTTATCACACCGTATTTGTTGAAAATCCGTATGCTTTTTATATTCCTAATGCCTTTAGTCCAAACAGTAACATCCTGGATAATACAACTTTTAAAGCAAGAGGAATTGGTATTGATAATGAAAAATATGAAATGATAATTTACGATCGTTGGGGTAAAGTGATTTTTACAACAAAAGATATGGAAGCCGGATGGAATGGCAGAATAAACAATACAGGCGATGTAGTTCCTGCAGGTGTTTATGTATATCTCATCCGTTTCAGTCAGAAATATGGCGTTGATAAAGAATTTTCGGGTCATGTAACTTTATATTAAACAACTAAACAATTTATTATATCTGAGCCGTTTCCATTTGGAAACGGCTTTTTTATATTATAAGGAATTTAGATTTTTTGAAGCGAACAAGATTTTTAAAAAACCTCAGTTTGCTTATGTAAATCAGAACTTAGCAAAACGATATCATGAAAAAAATATAAATTCCGGATTTAAGGATTAAATAAATTGGTGAATTATTTTAAATAT
>CAZYEM010000182.1:6118-8596 GCA_964646395.1 uncultured Bacteroides sp. | reverse complement strand
ACCCTGCTTACCATAAATTATTAGTTGTTAGTGATGTTGCTATTATTCCTGCTCCGGATTTCAAACAAAAACTTACTATGTGCAACTATTTAATCAGTACAGCTAAAGCATTGGGAATTGCAAAACCAAAAGTTGCCGTTATTGCTGCTACCGAACAAATGTCTTATAGTATGCCTGCTTGTGTTGATGGTGCTATTTTAGCTAAAATGAGCGACAGAGGTCAGATAAAAGATGCTATTATTGACGGTCCGTTATCATTAGATTGTGCTATAGACAAAGAAAGTGCTGAAATAAAAAAATTAAAAAGCGAAGTTGCCGGTGATGCAGATTGCTTATTATTTCCAAGCATCGAAGCTGGTAATGTTTTCTATAAAACTCATACCAAACTTTGTGGTGGCGAGTTAGGCGCATTTGTAGCCGGAGCCAGAGTTCCTGCCATTTTATCATCAAGAGGTGATAGTGAATTAACCAAATTGTATTCTATCGCATTGGCAGCTTTAACTGCTAAATAATTTTGCATTAAAAATATAGTCATGCTGATTATTAACTTAAAAGTTCATATTTCAGCATGGCTTTTTAATTTTAAAATATATACAAACAAAAAGTAATGAACAGAATCCTAGCCATTAATCCAGGTTCAACTTCAACAAAAATAGCTGTTTTTGAAGGCAGTAAACAAATATTTTTGAAAAATATAAAGCATACTTCAGAAGAAATCGGAGAATTTGCAAAAATTACCGATCAATATGAATTCAGAAAGAATATTATACTTCAGGAAATTCAAAATGCTCATATCGAAATAGAATCCATAAAAACCATTGTTGGCAGAGGTGGTTTGGTAAAACCAATACCTTCAGGTGTTTATGAAGTAAATGAAGCAATGATTGCCGATTTGAAAGTAGGTATTCTTGGACAACATGCCAGCAATCTGGGTGGATTGATTGCTAATGATATCGCTAAATCCATAGATGGAGCTCGTGCATTTATTGCCGATCCTGTTGTGGTTGATGAATTTCATGATTTGGCAAGAGTTTCCGGTCATCCTTTATTTGAAAGACAAAGTATTTTTCATGCATTAAATCAGAAAGCAATAGCACGAACCCATGCTAAATCTCAAAACAAAAGATATGAAGAGATGAATCTGATTGTTGCCCACTTAGGTGGAGGAATCAGTGTTGGTGCTCACTTAAAAGGTAAAGTTATAGATGTTAATCAGGCATTGGATGGCGAAGGTCCGTTTTCTCCCGAAAGAAGTGGAACTCTACCCGCTGGAGCTTTGGTAAAACTTTGCTTTAATAAAAAATATTCTTTTGTGGAAATAGCACGTATGATTACCGGACAAGGTGGTTATGTAGCTTATTTGGGAACTAATGATGCTTATCAGGTTGAAAAAATGGCTGAAGCCGGTGATGAAAAAGCCAAACTAATTCAAGAAGCGATGGCTTATCAGGTTGCAAAAGAAATTGGTGCTATGTCAACTGTTTTAATGGGTAAAGTTGATGCTATTTTACTTACCGGTGGAATTGCTTATGGAAAACCTTTTGTGGATTCTGTTATTAAGAGAATTGCACATTTAGCTCCCGTTCAGGTATATCCGGGTGAAGATGAAATGCAGGCTCTTGCCATGAATGGTTTTATGGTTATCAACAATGAAGTTGAGGTAAAAGAATACATTTAATCTTAAAAATAATAATATCACATTTTCAATAATTAAGCTGTTAGTTGCATCAAAAACTAACGGCTTTTCTTTTTTTCAATAATTTATTTGCGAATTTTATTCTATTTGATTTTTTGGTTATCAATTAAATAGTATTTATTATCTTTGTGAAAATTATTTAAATAAATTAAGTATAACATTGAAAACAATTAAACAAAGAAACGTTACGGCAGATGTATTAAAAGGATTGGCTGTTATTTTTATGATTCAGGTTCATATTATGGAGCAATTTGCATCTGTTGAAGCAAATAACAGTCTTATTGGCAAATTTTTCTATTTTTTGGGAGGTCCTTTTTGTGCTCCGGTCTTTTTGGCTGTAATGGGCTACTTTTTAGCAAAAACAAAACCTTCATTCTGGAATTATCTAAAAAGAGGTATTTTACTAATTATTGTCGGAATCTCATTAAATATAGCACGTTCCATCCATCTGTTCATTACAGTTTTTCAGGGAAAATACGATTTAGACCCATTGTTTTACATTTTTGGTGCTGATATTTTAACTCTTGCCGGATTAAGTATAATTATATTGGCTGGTTTGCAATTGATTTCAAAAGATAATTTATTCCTGTATATTCCTGTTTTATTTGTTTTTGCAACCTTAGGTAGCTTTGTAAATATTATCCCAAATTCCCAGAATTTCTTTCTGGCTTTTATAACTGGAAATTTCGAACATTCGTATTTCCCATTATTCCCTTGGTTTTCTTATGTTTTGCTTGGATATATCTTTAAAATTATCTTTACTAAACATCAAATTCTTATTA
>CAZYEM010000182.1:4154-6018 GCA_964646395.1 uncultured Bacteroides sp. | reverse complement strand
GCATCATTAAAAGGATTAAATGTTTGAACGTTAGCAAACAAAAGTCTTGCCTGTTCAAAATTAATCCAAAACATTGGTAAATTTCCTTTCACATTATCATTATCATCTTTTACCAACAAAATGGGGCAAATACCTAATATTCTCACTTCCAGATACGACTTTTGCTTGTCGATAAACCAATCTTCTTTGATTCTAATTTGATAAATATCCTCAGGATTAAGCTTTTTGGTAATTGCTTTAATTGTTGGAATTCCTGTATCGAGATCAATTATTTCAACAGAATCCGTTACTTCAAACGAAGCCATCAGCTCTCTGTAATTTATTGGTTTGGTGAACTCTTCATCCTGATAAGGAGTTATCAGGTTATATTCCATGCCTTTTATAATCATTTGCATAAAGCTAATCCTTCCATCGGCAACTTCGGTAGGATAGTAAAATTGCAGGTTTCTTTTCTCCTTAAAATTAATAACCCGCCAAACCCGCATCGACCAGACAATATCAGCCTCTCTGTAGGGAGCTAATGGTGTTGGTTTAATAAAATTTGCTGTATTTCCCCATACATTTGAAGTTGCAAAAGGGTTTTGTGCATCTGAATGGTTTGCTGTATAAGCTATCATTATAAGCAATACCGGAATAATTACTTTTTTCATAATAAAAGAATTTAATGATAAATTTCAATAAGTAATTATTCACTGATAAGCTTACGTTTTGATTATTAACGAAGAAATGATTTTCGGTATTGCTTCCAAAAGCTAATTATTTTAAAAATAATATTTCACGATATAATTCATTAATAAATTTTACAGGATTTGAAAAAGAGATTAGATTGAATTTTTGAATTTATTATTTAATTAAATTATTGAGAAATACAATTTTCGATATGACAATCCGTTATGCTTTGAAATCATATAATTTATATTTTTGCTTATAAAATTAACACTCTTTCTAAAATGAAAAACCTAATTTTAGCCTTCACTTTCTTTTTTATTCCGTTTTTATCATATTCGCAAACGGATACAATTTCGGTTAACTCAAAAATAACTGAAGTTACTGTATTTTACAGTGGTGCACAAATTACCCGAACTGCAAGTATTAATCTTGTAAAAGGTAATTATCAGATTATATTGAAAAAATTACCTTCTAATCTTAATGAACAAAGTATTCAGGTTAAAAATATTACGAATTGTCAGATTCTTTCTGTGAAAATGCAGACTTCGAATGTTGGAAGCAAAGAAAGACAACCGATTAAAGATGCAGAATCGCTAATTGAAGAAAAAGAATCGAAAATCCGATCTTTAGCTGCAAGACTTGATGTTTATGTTAAAGAAGAGAAATTGCTTTGGGACAACAGATTGCTTGGAAAAGAAGATAAAGGGTTGAGTGTAGCACAACTTAAAGAAGCGGCAGATTTTTACAGGCTAAGACTGAATGAAATTTCTGCTGAGTCAATGAAACTTCAAAAAGAAATAAAAACTGAGCGCGAAAACATTCAGGAAATCAATAAAAGAATAAATGTATTAAATGCCGAAATAGAAAAAAACTATTCGGAAATATTAGTAAATATTAATTGCGAGAAAGCTACAAATACCACATTATCATTTTCTTATCTGCTAGCTTCGGCAGGCTGGATACCTTATTACGATTTCAGGGTTGAAGAAATATCTGATCCTATGGCTATTGTTTACAATGCAAATATTTTTCAAAGTACGGGTGAAGACTGGAAAAATGTTAAAATTAAATTATCGGGAAGCGAACCGCTAACCAAAACCAGTAAACCAGAATTGCAAAAATGGATACTCGAAAGAAATAATGCTCAATCAGCAAAACGTGAGGTTTACAGTGCAGAAGGAAGTGCTATAAAAGG
>CAZYEM010000182.1:0-4054 GCA_964646395.1 uncultured Bacteroides sp. | reverse complement strand
AAATCAAAACAGGAATTAATTGAAACCAATTTCATTTCGAATGAATTGCAAAGAAATGTAACTAATCTGGAGTATGTTATCGAAAGTCCTTATACCATTTTATCGGATGGAAAAGATTATGCCATTAAAATTAAAGAAGTTAAAAAGGAAGTTGATTATCATTATCTTTCAGTTCCAAAAATTGAAGCTGATCCTTTTTTAATTTGCAACCTGATTGATTGGCAGGATTTAAATTTATTGGATGCCAAATATAATATTTTCTTCAAAGGTACTTTTGTAGGTGAATCCGAATTAAATACTGCAGAAACTTCGGATACCATGAAATTGTCGTTAGGTCGGGATAAAAGTTTATATGTTAGCCGAATGCAACTCAAAGAAATCAGTGATAGAAGAGCAAGCGGTAAAGAGATTAAAGCAACTTCAGGCTTTAGTATTAATGTTAAAAACACCAAATTACATCCTATCCATATTATTATTGAAGATCAATATCCCATAACCGAAAGGAAATCGATAGATATTAAATTATTGGATGCTGCTGATGCCAGAGTTGATGAAAAAACAGGCAAATTAATCTGGGATTTGAAATTGCAGGCTGGGGAAAAAAAGGAGTTGAAATTCAGCTATTCAGTAAAATATCCGCAATATTTAGGAGTTGAAGATTAATAAATCTAAAAAGCTGATACATTATTTTTGATTGCTGATTGATTTCCTGTAAAAGTTACAAATACTTTCGCTTTTTTTCAATTAAAATAGTTTATTAATTGCTTTTCTAAGTTATTGAAAATATTGGATTAATGATAATTACGGAATATCACATCCATCCGGTTTCAAGGAATTGAAACTTGTATTATCCATATAATTACCGGTCCCGTTCAATAATTGAATTAAAGATGTTTTATCGGGTTCCAATGCAATAGAATTCCACCATATAGAAGGACCGTTTTTATATAAATATACTCTTATTTTGAAAAAAGTTATTTTTGATATATAAAAGCTATAATCAATGGTGATATTTGGGTCGCAAACAAATTCATAAGACAACTCGGTATCACTTGTTTCTAATGGTGTTAGTGTTATATAAGTAAATTGTTTGGGAGGGAAATTGGTTAAATTATTAATTGAAATCTTATAGTTTGAAGCTGGGGGAGTTGGAGGAATAATTGTATTTATATCTTTTTTACATGCAAATGATAAAATTAAAGTAATTCCTAAAAATAGAAATAAGAAGCTCTGTATATTTCCTTTATTTTTCATTTATTTAAATAGATTAATTTTTTTTCCAAAGCACAAACTTATAAAAGTTTTACTATTCAGGCAAATATTATTACAGATTTCTTTAAAAAAACAGGCTTCTGCATTATAACTTTACTATTCTGTTTAATCCATTTTCTGTCTTAGCTGATTTTTTATTATCTTTACCACGGTTTTTAATAAATACATCATTACTTGGAAAAAGAGCTGCTACATATTAATAATCTTACTGTTGAATTTAAAAACGAAAACGGTTTTCACAAAGCAGTTGACGGAATCAGTCTTACAGTTGGGAAAGGTGAAATACTGGGAATTGTTGGCGAATCGGGTTCTGGTAAATCGGTAACATCGCTGGCAATAATGAAATTACTTGCTGTTCCGCCCGCAAAAATAAGTTCTGGTGAAATACTTTTCAATAAAGCCGACTCGTATTTGGAAATTCTTAAACTTTCGGAAAAAGATATGCGAAAAATCAGGGGAAATGAAATAGGAATGATTTTTCAGGAACCTATGACATCGCTTAATCCAGTAATGAAATGCGGCAAACAGGTAATGGAAGTAATACTGTTGCATCAGAAAATTTCAAAAACGGATGCAAAAGCCAGAACCATTCAACTTTTCAATGAAGTAATGCTGCCTCAACCCGAAACCGTTTTTAATAAATACCCTCACGAACTTTCGGGCGGTCAGAAACAAAGGGTAATGATTGCTATGGCTATTTCCTGCAATCCTTCGCTTTTGATTGCTGACGAACCAACTACAGCACTGGATGTTACTGTTCAGAAAACAATATTGGAACTTATCAAAAACCTGCAACTCAAACACAATATGTCGGTAATATTTATTACGCACGATTTGGGAGTGGTAGCCGAAATTGCCGATAAAATTGCCGTAATGTACAAAGGTAAAATTGTGGAAATGGGTAATGCAAAAGAAATCATTAAATCACCTCAACATCCCTACACCAAAGGACTAATGGCTTGTCGACCCAATATGGAAACCCGGCTTGAAAAATTACCTACTGTTAGTGATTTTATGCAAAATGCTGACAGCTTTGATTATAAATCAATAAGTACAGAAGAAAGAATTGAAAATCATAACATCATCTATCATCAAGCTCCAATATTGAGTATTACTGATTTGAATGTTGATTTTGTTACACAACGAAATATTTTCGGCAAAATAACGGCAAGCTTTAAAGCTGTTAAAAATATCAGCTTTGATGTTTATGAAGGCGAAACCTTAGGTTTGGTTGGAGAATCGGGATGTGGTAAAACTACATTGGGACGAAGCATACTGCAATTAATTGAAGCAAGCAGTGGAAAAATAATTTACAAAGGGAAAACACTCACAGAATTATCATCACAGGAAATGAGGAAGTTGAGGCAGAAGTTGCAAATCATATTTCAGGATCCCTATTCTTCGCTTAATCCACGCATTACAATTGGCAATGCCATTATGGAACCTTTAAAAGTTCATAATCTATACCAATCTGACAAACAAAGAAAAAACCGAGCCATCGAATTGCTTGAAAGAGTGGATATGAACGAAAGTCAGTTTAACCGTTATCCGCATGAGTTTTCGGGTGGACAACGACAACGGATTTGTATTGCCCGCACGCTGGCATTAAATCCCGAACTTATTATTTGTGACGAATCGGTTTCTGCATTGGATGTTTCTGTTCAGGCTCAAGTGTTAAACTTATTGAATGAATTGAAAAAAGATTTTAAATTTACCTATATTTTTATTTCACACGATTTGTCTGTAGTTAAATTTATGTCGGATCGCATGATCGTAATGCAAAAAGGTGAAATTGTTGAAATGGGTGAATCTGATGCTATTTATCGGAATCCTTCTTCAGATTATACACGAAAACTCATTTCATCCATTCCCGGAATAAAATAAAAAAAGCCTTTGGAATAATCTCTAAGGCTTTTTTCAGAATGATAAGCTATGCCATCAACTTTTTATATCTGATACGTTTAGGGGCATTATCTCCCAATCTTTTCTTTCGGTTTTCTTCATATTCCGAATAAGAACCTTCGAAGAAATAAACCTGCGAATCGCCTTCAAAAGCCAGAATATGAGTAGCTACTCTATCCAGAAACCAGCGATCATGCGATATAATTACAGCACAACCTGCAAAGTTTTCAAGGCCTTCTTCCAAAGCTCTTAACGTATTGATGTCAATATCATTGGTAGGCTCATCGAGTAATAATACATTGGCTTCCGACTTTAAAGTTAAAGCCAGATGCAAACGATTGCGTTCACCACCCGAAAGTACGCCTGTTTTCTTTCCCTGATCGGCACCACTAAAATTAAACCTTGCTACATAAGCTCTTGAATTGATAAGTCTTCCGCCCATCTGAATCTGCTCGTTGCCTTCAGAAATTACTTCCCATACATTTTTTTCGGGATCTATAGAAGCATGCTGTTGGTCAACATAACCGATTTTTACGGTTTCTCCTACTTCAAATTGACCATTATCAGGAGTTTCGCTTCCCATAATCAGGCGGAATAGTGTAGTTTTACCGGCACCGTTAGGTCCGATAACTCCAACAATTCCTGCTGGTGGCAACGAAAAATTCAGGTTCTCATAAAGAATTTTATCGCCATAAGATTTTGATACATCGTTAACTTCGATAACCTTATTTCCTAAACGCGGTCCGTTAGGTATAAATATTTCCAGTTTTTCTTCTTTTTGTTTGCTGTCTTCACTCATCATTTTATCGTAAGCCGAAAGACGGGCTTTTCCTTTGGCATGACGGGCTTTGGGAGCCATACGAACCCATTCAAGTTCTCT
>CAZYEM010000181.1:0-8618 GCA_964646395.1 uncultured Bacteroides sp. | reverse complement strand
AAATCCCATCAGGCAGAAAAGCTAATGGGATTTTGATTTAAGTTTTGTTGATTCAACGTTAAATCTAATAAAAACCTGATAGTTTTTTTGCAAGCTATCGGGTTTTTATTTAAATATAACGAAATTCTGTATAGCGTAAATATGCTATTTGTTACTGTTATTATTGTCTTTTATTTTTTGCTCAGTTTTCTTTTTTAATCCTGACAGTATAGCTATTCGGAATTATTTTTTTTCCATGTGTATTGGCATATACTTTGGTAAATTCGGCTCCGAAATAAAGGATAATTGCCGAATAGTAAACCCATACCAATATGATAATTATGGATCCGGCAGCACCGTAAGCTGAAGTGATGTTATAGCTGCCCAGGTAAAATCCGATAGCAAATTTTCCTATCATAAAAAGAAAAGCAGTAAAGGAAGCTCCTGTAATACAATCTTTAAATGCTATTTTACCATCGGGCAGTGTTTTGAAAATGATAACAAAAAGTAGTGTTATTATTGCAAAAATTACAATTACATTTATGATGTAAAACAGATAGATGGAATCCTGAGGAAAGAAAAACGACAGCCGTTTGTTGAGAATATCCACTAATGAATTAACAATTAAGCCAACCATCAACAGAAATCCAACCGAACCTATCATCGAAAACGACATAAGCCGGTTGTATAAATATTTGATAATACCACGTTTTGGTTTTGCTTCTATGCCCCAGATATAATTTATGGAATCCTGTATTTCGGCAAAAACTCCCGAAGCTCCAATTAATAAAATAATAATACCTATAATGGTGGCGAAACTATTGCTGTTCGATAACTTTACATTTTTGATGGTTTCCTGTATCTGAAGTGCAGCTTCGCTTCCTACCAATCCATTAATCTGTCCAAAAATCTCACCTTTCACTGCAAAAAAAAAGAAAAAAAATCCACTCAGCGAAATAATGATAATAAGGAGGGGAGGTAGGGAAAAAATGGTGTAATACGACAATGCAGCACTTAATTTCAGTACATTATCATTAATAAAACCTTTGAAAGTTTCCTTGAAAAGATAGCTGGTTTTTATTGCTGCATTTTTAAAGTGAACAGGTAACATTGTATGTTGGTTTTTATTTTTTCTTCTTGTCTTTTTTTAGTTGCTCTTTTTTTTCTTCAGCAGCTTCTTTCTTCTTTTCTATATCTTTTGCTTTCTTTTTAAAATAGCCTCTTAGCAAGAAATTATGTTTGGCTGCTTCCATATTTTCATCCAGTCCTTTGGAGCTTTTTTTCAGATTTACAATGGTTTGATTTATATTTTCAGCAATGCTCGAATCCTGAATCAACCTTCCTAACGTGCCGTTTCCACTATTCACTTTAACCATAATTTCGGCAAGTTGATCAGTAATTATTGCTGCATTATCGGCTGTAATTTTCAAACTTGCAATAATGGCATCCGATTCTATTGGTTCATCTGAATCAATTTGTTGTCCGGTTTTTACAATTTCAGCAGCGTTACTACCTTGAGTAACAATTAAAACCCGATCGCCAATAATGCCCGAAGAACCAATAGCAGCTCTGCAATCGGCTCTGATAAATTGCTGAACATCTTTTTTAATCAACAAGTCAACCAATACTGTTGAATCATTAATTATCATAATGTTATCTACAGTTCCTACATTAATTCCCGAAAATGAGATATTGTTTCCAATCTGCAATCCACTTACATTTGAAAAAGTAGTAGTTAGTTTAAAAACTGGATTAAACAGGTTTTTTTGTTTACCGATAATAAAAATGGCAATTACAAAAAGAATGATTCCTCCAGCAATAAACAATCCTAAACGTATTTTAAATTTTTCTGTATGCGTATTCATATTTCTATGTTTTTATAAAAATGAAACAATTATTTAAAAAATGATCTGATTAACACATCATTTGAATTTTCAAATTCTTTGGGTTTTCCTTCCATATAAATCCTGCCTTCGTTCAGCATTATAAGCCTGTCGGCTGTATTTCTGGCACATTCAATATCGTGAGTGATGATGATGGAAGAAGTTTTGTATTTTTTGCGAACCTTATTGATAAGTAAACTTATTTCGTCGGAAGTAACAGGATCCAACCCGGTTGTGGGTTCATCATAGAGTATAATCATCGGATTTACAACAATGGTTCGAGCCAGACTAATTCTTTTGCGCATGCCTCCTGATAGTTGTGATGGCATTTTATACAAGGCATCTGCTAATCCAACATTTTCAAGTACTTCAATTATTTTTTCATTCATTTCTTTTTCCGAAAATTCTTTTTTTAATCTTCGCAATGGAAATTTCAGATTCTGCTCAACAGTCATAGAATCATACAAAGCTCCACTTTGAAACAGGAATCCGACTTTCTGCCGCAAATCGCTCAAGTCTTTTCTGTTGAGCTTCATCACTTCTTTATCAAAAACGGTAATAATTCCACCATCCGATTTTAATAATCCGATAATACATTTTATAAGTACAGATTTACCACAACCCGATTTACCAAGAATCACCAGGTTTTCGCCATTAAACAGCTTTAAAGAAATATCAGTTAATACTTCCTGATTACCGAATGATTTCTTCAGATTATATACTTCAATTACCGTTTTATTGTTAAACGTTTTTATTGAATCTTCTTTTAAATCAATGTTTTTATTTTTCATATTATATAAGCATATCGGTAATCTGTACGGCAATTAAATCGACAATAATAACCAGAACAGATGCCAGTACAACAGCTGAATTGGCTGCAATACCTACACTTTCGGTACCACGACCGGCATTGTATCCTTTGTAACAACCAACCAATCCAATAACAGCACCGAAGAAAAATGATTTTACGATGGCAGGCAAAAAATCCATAAAAGTAATATGGCTAAATGCCTGAGAGAAAAATAATACCAGCGATAAATCGCCTTTGATATTTGCACCCGACCAGCTACCTAAAATACCCAATGCATCAGCATAAATAATTAAAACCGGAATCATAAGAGTGGCGGCCCAAACCCTTGTTACTACCAAAAACCGCATTGGATTTGCAGATGATACTTCCATAGCTTCAATTTGTTCGCTCACTTTCATCGAACCCAATTCTGCTCCCATCCCCGAACCGATTTTTCCTGCACAAATCAATGCAGTTATTACTGGTCCCATTTCCTTTATTACGGATTCGGCAACCATACCCGGAAGCATTGTTACTGCCCCAAAATCAATAAGAACCGGACGTGATTGTATAGTTAGTACCAAGCCCATAATTACACCTGTAACCGATACTAATGGCAGTGTTTTATATCCGATGTGAAAACATTGACGGAAAAATTCCCTGAATTCAAAATTCTTAGAGAAAGTCTCTTTCAGAATCCGAGTTAAAAACAATATAATATCAGCAAAATCAGTAAGAAAATCTTTTGCCAGATTTGTTTTTTCTATAGTTTTTTCACTAAGTTTCAGCGATTGTGCTTTTGCATACCCCTTTACTTTACTTATTGGTTTTAACTTTTTCATTACCTATTTTTTTATGAAAACATTTACCATTTTTTTTAATAGTTTTATTAGTTTAGCAAAACTAGATTTTAAATAGTAGACTAAAGTTCTGCTCAAGTTTGTATTTTAATTTAAATACTTATTGATAAGTAATTTTAATTTTGAAGATTCCATGGGTTTTGAAATATATTCATCACAACCAACGGCTAATATATCTTGTTTTTCATTGCTAAAAGCATAAGCAGTTTGTGCAATAATTGGTAAATCAGGTCTTATCTTTTTTATTTGTTTCGTTGCTTCAATCCCATTCATTTTAGGCATTCTTATATCCATTAGAACCAAATCAATATCATGAAAATTCTTTACAAATTCCACAGCTTGCTCTCCATTTACAGCATGTACTACAGTAATATCAAATTTCGACAGAATAATGTTTAAATACTCAAAGCTTACCATATCATCTTCAACTATTAATATTTTACCATGCATCTTTTTTAAAGGGATTTTTTCACTTTTTAAGTAGTTTTTTTCTTTTATATCAACTGCAATACATGGTAAAGTAAAGTAAAAAGTTGTTCCTTTGTTTAGTTGTGATTCAACCCATATTTTACCTCCAAGTAATTCAACAAGACCTTTGCATATTGCCAACCCCAAACCAGCACCTTCAAAACTTCTTGTTTGAGACATTTCTGCCTGAACAAACCTTAAAAAAACCTTTTCATACAATTCTTTTGAAATGCCAATACCTGTGTCTTTTACATAGAATTCAACCGCATTGTTTTTATTTATAAAACCGAAATCGATACTACCTGATTTGGTAAATTTCAATGCATTATTTATTAAATTGGATAAAATCTGATATAGTTTAGCCTCATCAGAAAATATGACTGTAGTTTTGTCATTTTCAAAATTACAATTTAGTTTTATATTCCTGACATTAGCAATCGGAGAAAAGAAAATAAATAAATCTTCTAAAACCAAATGTATCAGTATATTTTTTTTATGAATTTCAAGCTGTCCTGTTTGTATTTTCGAAATATCGAGTACATTATTTACAATTTCGATCAATCGTTTTCCACTTTGTTTTATTATTGATGTAAAACGCATAGTATCAACCTTACTAATAAATTCATCATTTAATAATTCAGAAAAACCAATAATACCATTAAGAGGAGTCCGTATTTCATGTGACATATTCTGAAGAAAAGCTGTTTTTAAATTATCGCTTTCTTCTGCATGTTCTTTTGCTCTTATTAACTCTATTTCAATAAGTTTACGTTCTGTAATATCGCGTATATTGCATTGTATTACTTTAAGATTATTAACTAAATATACATTACTAACAAATTCAACATTTATCTTTAGTCCATTTTCTGTTTCGAGTGGTAAATTTTCATATCGAACATATTCTTTTTGTTGTAATTCAATAAATTTTTCTTTATTTGCTATAATGTCTTTTAAGAATCCGATTTCCCATATTTCTTTTTCAATGAATTGTTCTTTAGAATAACCTAACAATTGGACTAAAAATGGGTTTACATCAACTATAAGTCCTGATTCAGCATTCAGAATTAATATCCCATCTTTTGCTGATTCAAACAAACGGCGATAACGGATTTCGGAGTCAATAAGAGCTTCCTCTGCTAATTTTCTTTCGGTAATATCGCGCAGAATTGTTGCAAATATTGTAATACCCTCATAAATGGTTTTTGAAATACTCGCTTCACAAGGGAAAATACTTCCATCTTTACGTTGTCCTGATATTTCGGTTCGTTCATTTATCTGGCGTTGCATTTCATCTGATTTATGGAAATTGCTTACATGATTGCGATGAATTTCTACAATAGAAGGAGGCAAAAGAATATCGAGTTGTTTGCCAATAACTTCGGCAGCAATGTATCCAAAAATTCTTTCTGCACCTTTATTAAAAAGTATAATAATTTGGTTTTCATTTGTTGCAATAATTGCTTCATGTGCAATATTTAATACATTTAATAGAAATATTTCGTTTTTAAAAATTTTCTTTTTCATGATTTTACTGATTATTATATCAATGAGTTCTGTATAAAAAATATTATATTTGGATAAAGTATTTTATTAATTCGATTTTCAGAATCAATATGCTGGTGAACTGTAGTTATTGTATTTTTTTTAAATTTAATAGATACAATTTATTTTGTCAGATATTTAATTATCAATTTATTTAGCTTTTCCTGATTTAATGGTTTTGTCATATATTCATTGCAACCGACAGCTAAAATATTATTTTTTTCTTCGTTAAAGGCATAAGCAGTTTGAGCAAATATTGGTAAATCTGGTCTCATTTTTTTTATTAGTTTTGTAGCTTGAATCCCATCCATTACAGGCATTTTAATATCCATAAGCACCAAATCAATATCAACAGTATTTTTTATTATTTCTACAGCTTGTTCACCATTTTCTGCATGAAGAATAGTAATATCCGATTTAGCAAAAATCTTGCTTAAATACTGAAAACTAATCCAATCATCTTCAGCTATAAGTATTTTGCCATGTGCATGTTTATTCAATTTTTCAACATATCTGGCAGCTTTTTCTGAAGGTAAAATAATATGAGAATATGGTAATGTAAAAAAGAATGTGGATCCCTTTCCTATTTCAGATTTAACCCATATTTTTCCACCGAGTAATTCTATAAGTCCTTTGGAAATAGCTAACCCCAATCCTGCACCTTCATAATTTTTGGTCATTGATTGTTCTGCTTGTATAAATCTTTCAAAAATTTTTTCGTACAATTCTTCTTCTATTCCAATACCAGTATCTTTTACAAAGAATTGTAAGAAATCACCTTTAACTTCATAACCGTAATCTATCTGCCCTGATTTCGTGAATTTCAACGCATTATTTATTAAGTTAACCAGTATTTGGTGCAATTTGGCTTCATCAGTAAAAATGCTTCTTTGTTCGTCTTTTTCATTGTGGTATTTCAAACTTATTTTCTTAATAATTGCAATAGGTGAAAAGAAGGTAAACAAATCGGAAAACATTGATTTAATAACGATTGCCTTTGGTTCAATCTTTATTTGGCCGGTTTGAATTTTAGAAATATCAAGAACATTATTTACAATTTCAATCAATCGTTTTCCACTTTGATTTATCAAAGCAGTATATTCTTTAATTTCATCTTTGCTAACATCATCAAAATTAAGTAATGCCGAAAATCCAATAATACCATTCAAAGGAGTTCGTATTTCGTGAGAAATATTGTGCAGGAATGCAGTTTTTAACTTATCACTTTCTTCGGCATTTTCTTTGGCAATGATTAACTCTGCTGCTCTTTTTTCTTTTTCTTCATTTTGGAAAACCAGTTCTTTATTAGCAATTATTAATTCGGAAGCCCGTTTTTCTTTTTCTTTGTTCTGGAATATAAGTTCAATATTTGCAATGATTAACTCATCTGCCCGTTTTAATTTCTCCTTATTCTGATAACTAAGTTCCTTATCAGCAATAATCAGTTCATCGGCTCTATTTTCTTTTTCTTTGTTTTGAAACAATAGCTCTTTATTTGCAATCACTAATTCTGCTGCACGTTTTTCTTTTTCTTTGTTTTGAAATAATAGCTCTTTGTTAGCAATGATTAATTCGGAAGCCCGTTTTTCCTTCTCTTTATTCTGGAAAACAAGTTCTTTATTTGCAATGATTAACTCATCAGCCCGTTTCAATTTCTCCTTATTTTGAAAACCAAGTTCTTTATCAGCAATAATTAGTTCTCCTGCTCTTTTTTCTTTTTCTTTATTTTGGAAATCAAGTTCAATATTTGCAATGATTAACTCATCTGCCCGTTTCAATTTTTCCTTATTCTGAAAACCAAGTTCTTTGTCTGCTATCATTAATTCATCTGCCCTTTTTTCTTTTTCTTTGTTCTGAAAAGTAAGTTCTTTGTTTGCAATAATTAATTCAGCGGCACGTTTACCTTTTTCTTCATTCTGAAATGCAAGTTCTTTATTTGCAATGATTAATTCTGCTGCACGTTTTGCATTTTCATTACTATAGAAAGCAAGTTCTTTATTAATCTGAATATATTCTTTGTTTTGAGCCTCAATTTGTTCATTTTTTTTTCTCAGGTTTATAATGGCTTGATTTCTCTCTACTTCAATTTCATGCTCGCGTAATGCCCTTTTAATTGCAGGAACTAATCTTTCAAGCTTATTCTTTAATACATAATCAGTTGCTCCATTTAACATGGCATCTATAGCTCTATCTTCTCCCATTGCACCAGATACAAAAATAAAAGGAATATGATTAAAATTATTTCTTACTAATTTCAATGCATCATTTCCATTATAATCGGGCAAACTGAAATCAGATAATATGAGATTTATTTTTTCAGTTTTTAGGATTTTAATAAAATCTTTTTCATTATCAGCAAAATAATATTCATAATCGATTTCATCACTATCAATTATTGATTGAATTAATTCAGAATCATTTGTTGAATCTTCAAGATGAAGAATTTTTATTTTTTTCATCGTAGCTATTTTATCGTCAAAGGTGGCGGCTGATTAATTATTGCCCAATATTGCCCTAGTACTTTTATAGCATCGAGAAACTGAACTATATCAACTGGTTTTACAACATAAGAATTGGCTCCTAATTTGTAACTCTCAATCAAGTCTTTTTCTTCGCAAGATGATGTAACCATAATTACCGGTATTATTTTGAATTTAGGATGAGATCGGATATATTTAAGAACTTCTATTCCATTCATTTTAGGCATTTTAATATCTAATAATATTACTGCAGGGTTGCCTGTCTCCCCAACAAATTTTCCGCGTTTATGAAGATAATCCAAGGCTTCTAAACCATCTTCTGCAACAATTACTTCATTTGCAAGATTGTTTTCTGCAAGTGCTGCTATCGTTAATTCAACATCTTTAGGACTATCGTCCACAATTAAAATTCTTTTTACTTCTGCATTCATGATTTGGTTTTTTAATTATTATTATTATTATTATTTGGTAAACTAAAATAAAAAGTAGCTCCTTTGTTAAGTTCACTTTCTGCCCAAACTGTTCCTCCATGTCTCACAATAATCCTTTTTACATTGGCAAGTCCAATGCCTATGCCTTCAAAATCACGTGCTTTGTGTAATCTTTGAAAAACTCC
>CAZYEM010000180.1:0-8638 GCA_964646395.1 uncultured Bacteroides sp. | reverse complement strand
TACTGAAATCAAGCCAATCATTGAGGAAACATCCGTTATTCCTGAAATTAAATCAAACGAAGATGGTTTAGATATTCAGGTAATCAACAACAATCAAGTGGAAGAAGAAACTCCAACAATGGAAACTTCAACAATTACTGATACTGAAATCAAGCCAATCATTGAGGAAACATCCGTTATTCCTGAAATTAAATCAAACGAAGATGGTTTAGATATTCAGGTAATCAACAACAATCAAGTGGAAGAAGAAACTCCAACAATGGAAACTTCAACAATTACTGATACTGAAATCAAGCCAATCATTGAGGAAACATCCGTTATTCCTGAAATTAAATCAGTTGAAGAAGTAATTGAAATAAATCCGATAAAAGAAGAAATTCCATCGTTACCAATAGAAAACTCATTGGAAACTGAAAAGACAGAAAATCATGAGGTTGAAGATATTGACATTCATGAAGAAGAGTTGGATATAAATGAACTTGAGGAAAAATACAATCATTTAAGTAAAACAGAACTTATTGATTTATTAAATTCTTTAGTACAGGAAGAAAATATCAACAATATCAAAGGCAAGGTAGCATTAATTAAAGTAGCTTATCTTAAATTAATAAGAGAAGAAAAACATCAGACTTATCTCAAATTTATTGAAGAAGGAGGTGTTAAAGAAGAGTATGTTCATGCGGAAGATGAAACTGAAATTCAATTCAGAACTGCTTTTGATATTTACAGAGAAAGAAAAAACAAATTCAATGATGAACAAGAAAAGATAAAACAAGATAATCTTGTTCAAAAACAACATATTATAGAGAATCTTAAGTTACTTATCAACTCTGAGGAAACATTAAAAAAGACGTATGATGACTTTAAGATTTTACAAGAAAAATGGAAAGAAATAGGACAAGTTCCTCGTACTGAAAATAATAATCTTTGGCAAAACTATCATTTTTTAGTTGAAAAATTCTTCGACAAAGTAAAGATCAATAAAGAATTAAAAGATCTTGATTTAAAGAAGAATATGGAAGCAAAAATGATTTTGTGCGAAAAAGCAGAAGAATTGTTAATTGAACCCTCTATTATAATATCTTTCAAGAAATTACAGGAATACCATGATGAATGGAAAAGTGTAGGACCAGTTCCTCAGGACAAAAAAGATGATATTTGGGATAGATTTAAAACGGCATCCGATCAAATTAATCAACGTCGCCATGAGTTTTATGAATCCCAACACGAACAAATGGAAAGTAATCTGATGGCAAAAAATGCATTATGCGACAAAGCCGAGCAGATTATTGCAACAGAATATAACACAGTAAAAGATTGGCAAGATGCTTCAAATCAGATTACAGAATTACTGAAAATATGGAAAACAGTAGGACATGCTCCAAGAAAGCAAAATGATGAAGTTTGGGCACGTTTTAAAACCTATCTTGACACATTTTACGCAGTAAAAAGCGAATATTTTAATAAAGTTAAAGACGAACAAACCAATAATCTGAATCTTAAAATTGAACTTTGTCTTCAGGCAGAATCCATTAAAGAAAGAAACGATTGGAAAAATGCAACTACAGAGCTTCTTAACTTACAAAAAAGATGGAAAGAAATAGGACCGGTTCATCGTAGAAATCAGGATAAAATCTGGAAACGCTTCAGAGCAGCCTGCGATGAATTTTTCAGTAAAAAAGAAGCATTCTTCTCTACCATTAATGAAAATGAAGGAAGTAACCTTTTACTGAAAGAAGCATTAATTGAGAAAGCAAGAAACTTCCAGTTTGGAGAAGATAGAAATGAAAATCTTCAGAATTTAAAGGATTTCCAAAGAGAATGGTCTGAAATCGGACATATTCCAATGAAAGACAAAGACAGATTACATAATGAATTCAGAGGTATTATCAATGCTTATTTTGATAAACTCAGAGTTAACAGTATGGAAGCTTCTGCCATGAATTACAGAAATAAAATTGAAAATCTGAAAGAAAATGGAGACGCTAAACAGATTCTTTATAAAGAAAAAAGTTTTATCTCAAACAAAATCAGCAAAATAAAAGAAGACATAAATCTTTGGGAAAACAACATTGGATTTTTAGCTCATTCCAAACAAGCTGATATTCTGAAAAATGAATTTGCAAAGAAAATTGAAAGTGCAAAACAAGAAGTTATACTCCTTGAGGCAAAATTCAAAATGCTTATGAATTCTTAAACAATAATGATATTCATTAAAAAAAACCGATTTGATAAATCAAATCGGTTTTTTTTATTTATTTGTCCCAAAATAACATCAAAAAATAAAGTTAAATACTAGGTTAGTTCAGCCAAATTTTTCAAACAAAAGATTCATATACCTATTAAACAGATAATTACAGAACAAAAACATTAAAAAAGTTATTAACAATTTGTTGAAAACTTTGAATTTTTGGATTACTATTAATTCCCATATCTGCACTATTTTATTGTAAATTTATACTTCAAACAATAAAATAATACTTTATGAAAAAAATAGCATTCTTACTTATCCTAATGTTGGTAACTTTATTAAATCTTAAATCACAAGATACAAAAGATCAGCCAATAATTGAAGTTTTTGGAAATGATCATTTCGCTATTACAAATCAAAATGAAACTTATTTTATTGATGCAGAAAAAGAAGCCTGGGAAACCATTACAATCAAGGTTAATAATCCTGAAATATACAAAGAAATTCCTTTATGTTTAATCATTAATAGTTTTGGTATTTTGAATTTCTCTATAGGTGTTTTTCAGAAATCAGATTCAAGAAACAAAGAAATTTTAATATCAGAAGGACAATTAAGATATGATAATAAACTAATTAAGCTCGATTTACGCAATTATACTAAAAATGAAAAAGAGGAATTGCTTTTGATTTTACATATTCAAAAAGGGGAAAAATGGAAAGGAAAATTATCCATTAAAGCAACTGATAATTTGAATATAAAAAATGATAACAAATTGATTATTTACCCAAATCCATGTATTGACCAATTTTCGGTTTCATGTAATTATGACAAAGGAAATATACAGATTATTAATGAACAAGGCATTATTGAATATTCAAATACGATAGAAACAAAAAATGCAATAAATTGCAATTTAAAATCAGGAAATTATATCGTAATCTTAACATCAGAAAACGATACATATAGAGGGAAATTAAACGTATTAAAATAATTAATGAAATATAATATTATGAATTTCAATCAATTAAAATTTATTCTACTAACAATAATTGTATTAGAATTTTGCAATCTGAAATTTTCAAATGCACAACAGGTATATAAACTGGTAATAAATCCTCAGAATGTAATTACAGAAACCAACTGCGGAAATGCTTACTATTTATTTGAAGAACAAAACATAGCAGGAGATCCCAAAAATGGATTGGGAGGAAACATTACAAACATATACAATAATACCACGCAAACATATAATACATGGGAATGTGGTTCAAGTTCCTCAATTCAATACCCGGCTTATAGTTATATCGACTTAGGTAAAATATATATAGTTACCGATATTTATTTGCGTGATGTTAATAATAGTGGTAAATTTTCAGTTTATTCGGGCTATCCCGGAACCTGGGATATAATGCTGACCGATAAATGTAAAGGATATAATTCATGGAACGCACATCATATCAACAATATATCTACTAGATATTTAAGGTTTAAAAAAGAAAATGATGGTGCCAAAATTGCAGAAATAGTTGTTTATGGATTTGATCCGAATCCTTTGATAACAGACACTATAAAACCAACAAATATAACAGATTTAAAAGCTGACAGTGCTTCGGAAACCAAAGTATTTCTGACATGGACAGCACCTCAGGATGATTCGGATTCAATTTCATTTTACGAACTTCGATACAGTAATATGCTAATTACAAATCAAAACTTTTCAAACGCAAAAAAGGCAGATAGTATTTGTCAACCTCAACCGTATGGAACAAAAGTTAATTTTTCTGTAAACAATTTACAATCAGGAACTCCATATTATTTTGCCTTGATTTCGGCAGATTTTCAACAAAACTTTTCATTAATATCCAATATTGTAACTTCCAAAACAAAACTTGATTTATCAAGCGAACCTTATCAGATTATCCTCGATCCCGAAATGATTATTAATGAATATGCAATTGGAAAAGCTGATAAAATAGTTGATGAACAATATTTTTTGTCAGATACGGTTAATAATAAAATCTCTGTAAATTCTTATTGGAATTTATCAGAAAATAATTCAGCACAAAGCTGGCATTATCCCATTTCAGTTCTTATTGATTTGGGAACAGAATACAATATAAGCTCAACAGCAGTATTTAATTCAGGTACAATATCTTCCTCAATAAAAATATTTTATAATAATCTTCCTTTTCAAAACAGAGATAGTAGTATTTTAATTTTAGATACAACAAAAATCTGGAAAAAAATTAATAATCAAACATATAACAATACAAGATATATCCGGTTTATTATCAATTCACCTAATTCAAAAATCGGAGAAATAGCACTTTGGGGAAAACCTGTTCTTAATTATTCAGAAACATCTTCAAATGAAAATATCCAGCATAAATATCCATTAATGAATGAGTTTATTGGTATAAATGGATTTATTAATGAGCCTATCGGAAAACTGAATTGTGCAGGTTTTATCAGAGAATTTCATGATTGGATTTGGAATGAAGGAAATAATAATTCATTAAATTATCCTTATCAAAAGCATGAAATTGAGTGGGATGTTTATGGTGGATATTGGGATTTTGATATTTTTTATGAAAACATCAATAAACAAGGTTTAAATATATGTCCTGCAATACAAAACAGTGTTTCATGGTTAACAAATTATAATAATAACTTATTACAGACAAAACCGCTTGACAGTATTAATTTAAGCACATTATCACCATCATCCTATAAAAATCATGCTAATTTTATGTTTCAGATTGCAGCAAGATATGGGAGCAGAATAATAGCTGACAATAATTTACAATTAGCAGCTGATCAGGATAGATACTCGGGTAAAAACTGGATAAAATATTTTGAAAACTGGAATGAACCAAATAAATGGTGGAAAGGCAGAGCCGAATATTTTTCACCTTATGAATTTGCAGCAATGTCAAGTGCTGATTATGATGGACATGAATCAACATTATATTTGGAAAACCATAATAACCTTGGAATAAAAAAAGCAGATTCAACGGCTAAATTAGTAATGGGTGGTTTGGCAGAAGGAACAATAGATTACTTAAAAACAATGCGATTCTGGAGTCTGAACAAAAGAAATGACAAAAAAATTCCATTTGATGTAATTAATATACATCAATACTTTTATGGTTTAAGAAACAGTGTTTATCAAGGAATTAGCCCTGAAGAATATGGAATTAAAGCAAAAATGCAGGAATTCGTTAAATTCAGAGATAAATATATGCAGGAAAAGGAAATCTGGTTATCTGAATTTGGCTATAATACAACAGCAAATACAGTTTATAGTGTACCTATAATTGGAAATACCTCAAGAGAAGAAACTCAGGCACGCTGGATTGTAAGAACTTACCTAGAACTTGCAGCATCGGGTATCGATAAAGCAATAGTTTACAAATTAAGCAATGATGAACAAGACAACCTAACAGGTAATACGTATTGTTCTTCTGGAATAACATCAAAAAAATCAATGGGTTACTCACCAAAACCAGCCTGGTATTATTTATCAGCATTAAAAAATAATCTTACAGGCTTCAGGTTTTATAAAGAAATATTGTCGGGGAATAACAATATCAGAGTTTATCAGTTTAAACACGATTCAACATCAACCATAGCTTATGCATTATGGTGTCCGACCTCTTCAAATCAAATAATAAATAATTACGAATTACAAATTCCAACAAATTACAGCTATGCAAATCAAATACAGTTTGAAAATGGATTAATTAATGGGCTGAAAAACAATTGCAATATTATAAACAATAAAATAAATCTTACTATAACCGAAAAGCCCATTATAATAATAGCTTCAACAGATTCAATATTTCCAACTTTACAAGCTTATGAAAAAAAAATAATACTTGATTCGAGTATGGTATTTAATGAGTCGAACCTAGGCAATGCTAATTTACTTGCAGATGAACAAATTATATCAGGAGATCCATTTATGGGAAATACAGGAAATCCTATAACTAATTGGCGTCCTTCAACAAAAATTTCTGATTATCCAGCTTCTGCTTATATAGATTTAGGATATGAAAGAGATATTTCTCAAGTATATTTATTTGATGCAAATGGAATTGGCAATATAACTCTAAGCTATGGTTATCCTAATAATTGGACACAATTTTATACAGAATCTTTAGATCAATATTTATCGTGGAGGTATAAAGTTGTTAATATAAAAACCAGATATATTCGGATTACATTACATAGTACTTCAAATATGAACGAGTTAATTATATATGAAAAATAATGATTTTCAGTAAAACCAATATGATTTTTTTTTGTATTTTTGTAATAATAAAAACAGAAATATATTGGATTTTCAATTAACATCAGAATATAAACCAACAGGTGATCAGCCGGAAGCTATAAAACAACTATCCGAAGGATTGATCAGAGGCGATAAAGCTCAAACCCTGCTAGGTGTTACCGGTTCGGGTAAAACTTTTACTATAGCTAACATTATTCAGGAAATTCAAAAACCTACTTTAATTTTAAGTCACAACAAAACACTTGCTGCTCAACTATATAGCGAATTCAAACTTTTTTTTCCTGAAAATGCTGTAGAATATTTTGTTTCTTATTATGATTATTATCAACCGGAAGCCTATATTCCTGTTACCAATACATATATTGAAAAAGACTTATCAATAAATGAAGAAATTGAGAAATTCCGTTTAAGTACATCCTCTTCCCTACTCTCTTCGCGAAAAGATGTAATTGTTGTTGCATCAGTATCATGCATATATGGAATTGGAAATCCTCAGGATTTTTACAACAACATAATTCCGATAAAAATCGGTGATGTTATCAGCCGTAATAAATTTTTGCTTTTATTGGTTGATAGCTTATATTCAAGAACCGAAGTGGATTTTAACAGGGGAAATTTTCGAGTGAAAGGTGATACTGTAGATATTTACCCTGCGTACCTTGATTATGCATATCGAATTATTTTCTTTGGAGATGAAGTTGAAAGCATTGAATCTATTGATCCAATTAATGGAATGAAAGTTACAGAAGAGCAAGAAATTAAGATTTTCCCAGCTAATATTTTTGTAACTTCAAAAGAAAAAATAAATAAAGCGATTCATCATATTCAGGATGATTTATTTAAACAAATGGAATTTTTCAAGGAAACAGGAAAACACCTTGAAGCCAAACGATTAGAAGACAGAGTTATTTACGACATAGAAATGTTAAAAGAACTTGGTTATTGTTCGGGAATAGAGAACTATTCAAGATATTTTGATGGTAGAGAGCAAGGTTCCCGTCCGTTTTGCTTAATTGACTATTTCCCTGATGACTTTTTGCTGGTAATTGACGAAAGTCATGCAACCATACCACAAGTTAGAGCAATGTACGGTGGAGATAGATCCCGCAAGCAAAATCTTGTTGAATACGGTTTCAGACTCCCTTCTGCCATGGATAATCGCCCTTTAAAATTCGATGAATTTGATGCAATGATAAATCAGGTAATTTATGTTAGTGCAACTCCGGCAGAATATGAATTGCAACAATGTGATGGAGTGGTTGTTGAACAATTAATAAGACCAACCGGATTATTAGATCCAATGATTGAAGTTAGACCAAGTTTAAATCAGGTTGATGATTTATTAGATGAAATTGAAATAGTTACATCACGAAATGAAAGGACATTGGTTACAACATTAACAAAAAGAATGGCTGAAGAATTAACAAAATACTTCACTAATCTAGGAATAAGATGCAGGTATATTCATTCTGATGTTGACACACTCGATAGAATTGAGATTCTTAACGAATTAAGAGCCGGGAGTTTTGATGTTTTAATAGGAGTTAATTTATTAAGAGAAGGACTTGATTTACCGGAAGTATCATTGGTTGCTATTTTAGATGCCGACAAGGAAGGTTTTCTGCGTTCTGAAAGATCATTGACACAAACAGCCGGAAGAGCTGCAAGAAATGTAAACAGTAAAGTGATAATGTATGCTGATAAAATTACAAATTCAATGCAACTTACAATTGATGGAACGAATAGAAAAAGGGAGATACAAATGAAGTATAATATTGAAAATAATATTACTCCAAGTCCCATAATAAAATCAGGGAGTTCAATATTGGTACAATCTTCAAAAAATAACAACAATGGAAGTAAACCTTATATTGAAAATGGAAATATCATCAAGGAAGAGTGGAGTTTCATATCTGAGTAGTTGCAAAAAAATATAAATAAGGAGTTGGTGGTTATGGAATTAATTATAATTATGATTTTTGTAGCGGGATATTTCTTTATCACAACAGAGCATTTATTTGGGGTAAATAAATCAGCAGTTGCTATTCTCACAGGTGTTTTATGCTGGGTAGTTTATATTTTATCAGGTGAAAAAGAATTGGTTCTTTCTCAGCTTGAGCATCATATTGGTGAAATTGCCGGAGTTATTTTA